>JAPUKT010000386.1 GCA_027295555.1 Deltaproteobacteria bacterium | reverse complement strand
GACGTCGTCGACCGTCGCCTCGCGGAAGTCGCTGCCTTCGTGATAACGTGCAAGAGACGATCGACCCAATGTTGGATTTCTCACACCTTCGCACTCCGCCGCTCGACGGTGATGTGCTGATCGAGCCCTCCGCGGCGGGGTATACGACCTTGGCGCCCGCACTGCGAGGTGTGACGTCGACGTACCCGGTTTGCAAGTCAAGTCGCGTGACTTTGACCGAAGCCTATGTTTACCTCCGCTCACTCACCAGGGAAGGGCTCACGCGTTTTGATGCACGCAGCGATAATAGGCATGGACGTCGGATCCACGACCGTGAAAGCGGTCGTCGTCGATCCCGAGACCAAAGACATCATCTGGAGCGACTACCAGCGTCATCACACCAAGCAGGCCGAGTGTGTCGTGGAGTTCATGGAGCGCATTGGGAAAGTTCTGACGGAGCTCAATTGTGACGACGTTCGAGTGTTCATCACCGGGTCGGGCGCGACGCCCCTGGAGGGCCCCCTTGGCGCGAAGTTCGTTCAAGAGGTGAACTCGGTCACGTTGGCGGTGGAGATGTTGCACCCCGATGCGGGGTCCGTCATCGAGCTCGGCGGCCAGGACGCGAAGATCATCATCTTCAAAGAGAACAAGAAGACTGGCGACAAGACCGCGATCGCCTCGATGAACGACAAGTGTGCCTCCGGGACGGGAGCCACCATCGACAAATGCATGATCAAAGTGGGCATGCCCTCGGAGGAGACACTGAACCTCCACTTCAACGGTGAAAAACTGCACCACGTCGCCGCGAAGTGTGGCGTGTTTGCGGAAACCGACATCGTCAACCTCGTCAAGACCGGCATTCCGTCCGACGAGATCATGTGCTCGCTGGCTGACGCGATCGTCATGCAGAACCTCTCGGTGCTCACGCGCGGCAACACGCTTCGGCACAAGGTACTCCTGCTCGGTGGACCAAACACGTTCCTTCCGTTCCTGCAAGAGTGCTGGCGAAAGCGCATTCCAGAGACGTGGGACGAGCGCGGGTACGACTACCCGAAGGACGTGCCGATCGAGGAGCTGATTCTCGTGCCGGACAACGCCGCGTTGTATGCGGCGTACGGTTCCGTGCTGTACGGCATGCACGAGCCGCGCGAGGTAGGCGTCTACAAAGGCCTCGAAGGTCTCGAGCGATACATTAACGAAGGTCGCAAAGAGCGTCTTGGCGAACTCGCGGGCCCGCCGCTGGCGCGTGACGCGGCAGAGCTGACGCAATTCCTCGAAGCGTACCGGATCCCCAAGTTCGTCGAGCCGGACATGCCTGCGGGCAGCACGGTGAAGGCCGTGATCGGCCTTGATGGCGGCAGCACTTCGTCCAAGGCGGTGTTGTTGAGCGAGGATGGCGAAGTCCTGATGAAGTCGTACGCGCTCTCGAAGGGCAACCCCATTCGAGACGCCAAAGAGCTCCTCGCGGATCTACGCACGCGGGTTCGCGAAAAGGGAGCCGAGCTCGAGATCATCGGCTTTGGCGCCACGGGGTATGCGGCCGACGTGCTCGAGGAGTGCGTGTGCGCCGACGTCAACATCGTCGAGACGGTTGCTCACATGATGAGCGCCACCCACTACTTCGGTGATGTCGATGTCATCTGCGACATCGGCGGACAAGACATCAAAGTCCTCTTCATGGAGAACGGGGACATCAAGACCTTCAAGCTCTCGAACCAGTGCTCGGCCGGCAACGGGATGTTGCTGCAAGCAATGGCCGATCAGTTTGATCTTCCGGTACAAGAGTATGCGGAGAACGCCTTCAAAGCCGAGCTCGCTCCGTCGTTCAGCTATGGCTGCGCCGTCTTCCTCGATACCGACCGCGTGAACTTTCAAAAGGAAGGCTTCGGCAAAGAGGAGCTACTCGCGGGCCTCGCGCAGGTGCTCCCGAAGAACATTTGGCAGTACGTCGTAGGCATCCCGCGGATGGCCGCGCTCGGCCGTAAATTCGTGTTGCAGGGCGGCACTCAATACAACATGGCGGCCGTCAAAGCGCAGGTCGACTACATCAAAGAGCGCGTGCCCGATGCCGAGGTCTACGTCCATCCGCACAGCGGCGAGGCGGGAGCGATCGGCGCTGCGATGGAGACATTGCGCGTCGTGAAGCGACGCGGCAGCTCGACCTTCATCGGCTTGGATGCCGCGATCGACCTCAAGTACGAGACGAAGAACGACGAGAGCACGACGTGCCACTTCTGCGCCAATGAATGCTCGCGCACCTTCATCGATACCTTCCGACCCGACGGCACGACCAGCCGCTACATCAGTGGCTTCTCCTGTGAGAAGGGCATGGTCGAGTCGAAGGATGCGATGGAAGACCTCGTCAAAGAGCGTCGGAAGATCCTGAGAGAGTTTCCGAACCTCGTGACCCACGAGGGGCTCAAGCTTTTCAAGCGCGTTGGGGGCGTGCAGCCGATGCCCGCCGCCGGTACCCCGGTTGAGGATGTCAAGGTCGAGCGGAAGTTCTTCGGGGCGATCGAGCGGACGAAGTACCAGCGTACATTTCAGCACTCATCCGAAGCGGCAGCCGAGAAGCGGGCTAAGTGGCGCGTAGGCATTCCGCGTGTCCTCAACATGTACTCGACCGCGCCGTTCTTCCGAACGTACCTCGAGGTGCTCGGCGTCCGACCGAAGAACATCGTCTTCAGCGACACCAGCTCCGAGGAGATGTTTGCCGAGGGCGGAAAGTACGGGTCGGTCGACCCTTGCTACCCCGCGAAGGTGGTGCAGGCGCACTTTCACCAGCTGTTCTTCCACAAGCACGTGAAGGCGCCGTTGGACGTGATTTTCTTCCCCATCTTGACGCACGTCCCCTCGTTCGTGACCGATGCGATCGACTACACGAGCTGCCCCATCGTCGCTGGCACGCCTGACGTCATGAAGGCCGCCTTCACCAAAGAGCAGGACTACTTCGCGACTCGCGGCATCACGTACATGGCTCCCGCCTTCAGCTTCACCGAGCCCACACTCTTGAAGCGCGCCATGTTCGAGGCGTTCCGGGATGAGCTCGAAATCACCGAGGACGAGAGCGACTTTGCGGTCGCCGAAGGTTTGACGGCGCTCGAGCGGTTCGACGCCGATCTCCAAGCGAAGGGCAAGGCGATCCTCGACCAGGTCGAGTACGACAACAAGATCGCCATCCTCATGGTTGGCCGCCCGTACCACCTCGACCCCGGCCTTCACCACAACATCCCCGATGAGTTTCAGGTTCTCGGCTATCCGATCCTGAGCATTCGCTCGATTCCCAAAGACGAGGAGTGGCTCCGGCGTTTCTATAAAGAGGGGGAGGACGTCCTCAGCATCGGCGACGTGTGGCCCGAGAACTACTCGGCCAACTCGGCCCAAAAGGTGTGGGCCGTGAAATTCGCCGCGCGTCATCCAAACGTGGCGATTCTCGACCTCAGCAGCTTCAAGTGCGGGCACGACGCGCCCACCTACGGGATCATCGAGAGCATCGTCTCGAGCAGTGGCCTGCCGTCGTCCTCACTTCACGACATCGACGCCAACAAGCCAGGCGGTTCGATCAAGATCCGCGTCAAGACGTACGCGCATTCGCTCAAGCTCCGAGAGGAGCACCTCGAGGATATCGCGGACCGCAAGGCCCAGCTCGAGCGTCGCATCGACGAAAAGCGACTGGAGCTACTCCAAATGAAGCAGGCACAGCTCGCGGAGCATCGACGCGCTGACCTCCAGCTCGAGCGTCAGATCAACGAGCTCGTGGAGAAAGTGATGAGTTATCGCATCGAGGCTGTGAAGACCCCGGAGGAGGATCTCACCGCATCGGTGTCGGAGAGTTTGATTCGTCTTGGCAAGAAGACCAAGGACGGGAACATCGTCCGAGTTTAAGGGGCTGAAAAATGGCTGATGGGTTTGAAATCGACATTGAGAAAGAGCTAGCCGAGTTCGAGGCGAAGGAGCGAGCAAAGCTCGGTCTCGAAGACAACCGTGAGCAATGGACCGACTCCATGATCGATCCGTTCTTCTCGGCGGCCCAACGACCGCGGACGACCATCCTCAACGGTGGCCTGACGATGTCCCACGACGAGTTCGTCGCGGCGGCGTTGAATGGGGTCGGATACAAGACGCGCGTCATGGAGGGTGCCAACAACGAGTCGCTTCGATACGGCAAAGAGTTTGGCAACAAAGCACAGTGCAACCCCACGTATTTCACGGTTGGCAACCTCGTCAAGGAGCTTCACCGCCTGCGCGATGACGAGGGGATGACCGCCAAAGAGATCATCGACGAGTACGTGTTCTTGACCGCCGGCGCATGTGGCCCGTGCCGATTTGGGATGTACGTGACCGAGTACCGCAAGGCGCTTCGAGATGCGGGCTTCGACGGGTTCCGAGTGATCCTCTTCCAGCAGCAGTCTGGCATCAAGCAGGCGACCGGAGAGGAGATCGGCCTGGTCCTCAATCCTCAGTTCTTCATGGCGCTTGCGCGCGCTCTCTTCGCCGGAGACGTGCTGAACGTGATGAGCTACCGGATTCGACCCTACGAGGTCGAAGAGGGCGCCACCGATCGCGCGATCGCTGCCGCGAAGAAGGATATTAGCAACGCTCTCGAGAACAATCGTAGCGTCCTGAGGGCATTGTGGCGCGGCCGTCAGTACCTCGCGGCCGTCGAGATCGATCGCCTTCGAGCGAAGCCGAAGGTTGCGATCATCGGCGAGTTCTGGGCGATGACCACCGAGGGCGACGGCAACTATCATCTTCAGCGATTCATCGAGTCGGAAGGCGGCGAAAACGACATCCAGACCCTCGTCAACTGGCTCCTCTACACTCTTTGGGAGATGCGACACGACACCGAGCGCCGCATGACCCTGCGTGGGGAAGACAAGGGCTACTACGGGCTCGAGGGCTCCGATGTCGGATACAAGATGGCGGGGGTTTGGCTTGGCGAGCTTGCGCTCCGCGCCACGTTTGCGACGTTCTGTGGGGTTATCGGCCTCAAGCGTCACAAGCTCCCGGACATGGACGAAATCGCAAAGATTGGCCACAGCTTCTACAACAACGAGCTACGTGGCGGCGAGGGTCACATGGAGGTCGCTAAGCTGGTGCTCAACGTCGCGAAGCAAAAAGCGACCATGACGCTCAGCGTGAAGCCCTTCGGCTGCATGCCGAGCTCGGGCGTGTCCGACGGGATTCAAAGCGTCATCACCGAGCTTCATCCGGACGCGATCTTCTGCCCGGTCGAAACCAGTGGCGACGGCGCGACCAACTTCTACTCCCGCGTCCAAATGTACATGTTTAAAGCGCGTGAGCGAGCTCGCAAGGAGCACAAGGAGGCGCTCGACAAGTACGGGATCACCGAGGAGCAGGCGCGCGAGTTCTTGAAGGGTTCCCGCTACGGCAAGACCCTCTACAAGGCGCCACACGTCGTGGCTGGCACGAGCGCGGACATCATCCACCAGATCGGACCACTCATCGGCAAGGGGCCCGTTGGGCGTGCGAACGTGCACGCCAGGCGCGTCGTGGCGCGAACTAAGACCTTCTTCACCAAGGACCTCGTCCATGCGAAGGAAACGTTCGGCAAGATGGCACCCTACCTGCCGTCGCTCGGACGCCTGGTCTACACGGAGCTCAAAGAGAAAGTCCCTGCTCCCAAAGAGGCATGGGCAGAGCTCATGAAGCGCGCGATTCCGAAAGCTGAAGAGGGCCCGGACATCCCGACGAGCTTCGAGTACATCAAGGCGCCGGCGCCGCGCGCCGAGCCAAACTCCGAGGTACTTCTGCAAGTGGTTGGCTAGCTCGAAAGCCCTAACGGCCCGAAAGCCTCCAGGACATCGCGCAGACTTCATCGAGCGCGATGTCCACCTTTGCCAACCGAGTTTGGCCGAGGTAGCTGACGCTGACGCTGGCGCTGACCGCTGGCGCTGACGCTGACACTGGCGCTGGAACCGAGCCTAGGTGC
>JAPUKT010000385.1 GCA_027295555.1 Deltaproteobacteria bacterium | reverse complement strand
GCAGACGCGCGTCGAGACGGTGCGCCAACCATGAATCTTGTCGTTCACCACTTGAGCGCTCGGACCGAGGCAGTACTCGCCGCGACCGGGCGAATCGAGAAGGCCCTCCGCGCGGAGGCGGACGATCGCGACGCGGACGCTGTTCTCTGCAATGTCGAATGCCGACGCGGCTTGCACGAGTGAGCGCACCTGCAGCGTGCCGCGGTCGATCGATTCTCCCGCCGACAACACTTCGAGGACCACAGCTTTTGCACTGACGTTCATCATTGTAATATTACACTAAATGGGAAAAGTTCTATCAGGCGTAATAGAACGTGTTCCAGTTTCAGGTGTAGCGCATTGATGAGAGAAAGGCCAGCCCCGACTGACAGGGGCTCCAAGCGGGGCTAAAACCACCCTGGTGGTTCGGCTCAGCGTTAACGTCAACAAGGTCGCAACTATTCGGAATTCGAGGGGCGGCGAGGTTCCGAGTGTTCTCGAGGCCGTCGAGGTGTGCGTCGCGGCCGGCGCGCCCGGGATTACGCTGCACCCTCGTGAGGACGGGCGGCACATCCGGCCCGACGACGTATACGCGATCGCCGAGGCGCTCGAACCGGTTCGGGACCGCGTCGAATACAACATCGAGGGAGACCCGCGCCCCGGGCTCGTCGAGATGGTGGAGCGCGTGCGCCCAGACCAATGCACCCTCGTTCCCGTGCGTTCGGGAGAGGTGACGAGCGAAGCGGGTTGGCGGCCGGACACCCCGAAAGGACCGCTTCGCGAGATCATTGAGCGTTTCCACGAGGCCGGTGTGCGCGTGAGTGTCTTCGTGGATCCGGAGCCCTCGCCGATCGAGTGGGTTGCCGAGCTCGGGGCGGACCGGGTGGAGCTCTATACGGAACCCTATGCGCGTGCGTTCGAACAGGGTGGGGGCGCCCTCGAATCTTGCCTCGAACACTACGAAGCGGCGTGTCGCCGTGCCCACGAACTGGGACTGGGGCTCAACGCTGGCCATGACCTCGACCTCGGGAACCTACCGACCTTTGTAAAGTTGCCGCATATCGATGAGGTCTCGATCGGACATGCCCTCATCTCTCGGGCGCTTTTCATCGGTTTGGGAGAGGTCGTGTCCGAATACCTTCGAATTACATCACGTTGACAGCCTGGCTGGGTTTTCTAGAGTGCCCCCGCTATGGCGCAAAGAACCCATGACAATCCCTTCACCGCGGTCTTGAGCGGCTTGCTCGACCAGCGAAGTAAGGAAGCGCGCGTCACTCCGATACCACCCCACGTCAGACTCGACGGACGCACGTGTCTCGTTACCGGTGCGAACAGTGGTCTTGGAAAAGGCATCGCGATTCGACTCGCGAAGCGTGGCGCACACGTGATCATGGCGTGCCGCAGTGGGATCCCCGAAGCGGGCGAAGACGTGAAGCGTGAAAGCGGAAGCGACAAAGTCGAAATGATCCAAGTCGACTTGAGCGACTTCGAGTCGATCGACCGATTCTGCGACGAGCTCCGTAATCGAAACGTTACACTCGACGCCACAGTGTTCAACGCCGGGGTCGTGCCGGTAACCTCACGCAAGAACAAGCACGGACTCGAGCTCATGTTTGCAGTGAACTACCTGGCCAAGTTCGTTGTGCTCAATCGGCTGCTTCGTGACGGGGTCATCTCCAACGCAGTGTACGGCAACAACTCCCGCGCCGACGATCCGCCCCGAGTGATTTTCGTATCATCGGAAACCCACCGAAGCTCGATCCCGATCGACTTCGATCACTTCGGCGAGCCCATCGAATACGGCATTTCCGACGGCGTGAAGCACTACGGGTTGAGCAAGCTTCATCTGACGACTTACTTCCAGGAGCTTTCGCGGCGACTCAATCCCCAGGGGAACGCAAACCCGGATGTGTGCGTGCACGCGCTTTGCCCGGGGGCGGTCAACTCGAACATGGCGCGCGAGGCGCCGACCTGGATGAAGCCGATTCTCAAGCCCGTGATGGCCTTGTTCTTCCAGAGCCCGGAAAAGGCGTCGATCCCCGTGGACTACCTCGTGGTGTCGGAAGAGATGGGCACCAAGACAGGCGCTTACATGCACATGATGCGGGTGAAAGAATCGTCCGAAGCCTCGATGGACCCGGACAAAGGCGCACTGCTGTGGAGCAAGACCGAAGAGCTCTTACGCGAGCGCGGGGTGCTGTAGAGGAAAGCAATGACTGACGACCTCAGCAAGCGAGAACAAGAGATCGTGGACGGTACCGTCTGGAATCAGTTCTGCGACACGCTCAAGATGGCGGGCAACGTAGTGATGGGGCCGAACACGCCGTCCGACCCGCTCAACCGGATGGAAGGGTTTCGCTATCTGAGCCGCATCACTGGGGCCGCGCTGAAAGCGTTCGTCGAGCACAACGATCCACTCGCGCCCGTGTTGATGCGCGTCGTGCACGAGACGGCGAAGATGGGCGCCGACAACCCGGACAACTACTATCAGAACGCGTCGATCAGCGGCGAGCACGAATACCGCATTCGAGGCAACCGCGGCACCGTTCACTACCTCGGCTTCTTCACGCAGATCGGCAACTACGGGCAAAGCCGCGGGATGCCCCCATCGGGATACCTCGAAGCGTCGTCGCTCGAAATCGACGAGGACGGAAACTTCGAAATCATCATGAGCACCGAAGAGAAGCCGGGGAACTGGCTACCGATGAAGAAAGAGACCGGCACGCTGATCGTGCGGCAGACTTTCTTGGATCGTGAGAACGAAAAGATCGCCGAGCTCGAGATCGAGCGCGTCGGTGGTGACGGAAAGCCGACCTCCTTCGACCCGGTTTACTGCGCCGATGGAATGCAGATGTCCGCCAGTCTCGTCGCGGGGGCGGCGATGCTCTTCGCGAACTGGGCGGAAGGCTTCAAGGAGCACATCAACAAGCTTCCGCGGTTCGATCAGGAGAAGTCCAACCAGGCAGGTGGTGTTCCCGACATCGCGTACTACCACAGCTACTGGAAGCTCGAGCCAGACGAGGCGCTGGTCATCGAGGCGATGCCGCCCGAATGCGAGCATTGGAACTTCCAGCTCGACAACTACTGGATGGAGTCACTCGACTATCGTTACTACCCCGTGCATCTGAACAAGCACACGGCCAAGTATCGGCCCGATGGGTCCGTCCAAGTGGTCATCGCCGCCGAGAACAAGGGCTTCGACAACTGGATCGATACGGTGGGTCACACCGAGGGCACGATGTGTTGGCGGTGGGT
>JAPUKT010000384.1 GCA_027295555.1 Deltaproteobacteria bacterium | reverse complement strand
GCTACCTTCAGGGGCAAGCAGGGGATCGTTGGCCCAGACCGTGACGGCCTCGTCCTCCGCGCTAGCCCGGTAGATCCGCGAATTCTCCGAGTCGCTGATGTAAGCGAGGCCTTCGCTATCGAGCGCGATATCGTTGCAGGTGGAGCCCCCGGCTGCACTTGCCAGGTCGAGATTGAGCTCCTGCTCCCCGGTGGACAGATCGAACGTCCAAATCCGCTGGCTAGTGACCTCCTCCATCACCACTTGCTGTGCACACACCCACAAACGGCGAGCCTCCGCGTCGACAATCATGCCCGCGGTGCGCCAGCTTTCATCGGCTGGTGGCGCGAAGAAAATCGTCTCCGTGTTGTCGGCTTCGACGCGCGTGATGTTCCCCCTCGTTACGCTGCCGACGAAGAAGCTGCGGCTCACCGGATCGTAGGAGCCGCTCTCGGGGACGAGCTCTTCATCGCTGAGCACATACTCGTCTTGAAGCGGTACACCTCCGCCGGTGCCTCCTGTGCCCCCCGCGCCAGCTATCCCGCCCGTGCCCGAAGAGCCACCGTTTTCGCTGCCACATCCACACATCACGCCCACGAGCACCAATACCGCTAAGTCACGCACAGCACGCCTCCCTCTTGTTTGCGGCGACCCTAGCAGAGCATCCGCGGGGCGATCCAGGGTCGGGTCCATAAAAAAGGGTGTCGCCTTTCGGCGACACCCTCCCCCCTTTTTGCCCTTGGAGTGGCCTCTCTCTATACGGCTTGCGGCCGTGGGTGATCCCGGTCGGGCCTGCGGCCCGTCAATTGGTCCCGCCCCACCACCCCCGCGCTATCGCCTAGGTCACGTAGTCCTTGAGCCGGTCGACGCTTTGATACTCCTGGAGGCGCGCAAGACCGGCGGTCTCCACCTGGCGCACGCGCTCGCGGGTGAGGTTCATGATCTCGCCTACCTCTTCGAGCGTGATGCCCCCGCGGTCCGCCACATCGAGCGCGCACGTTTCGGTCATCTCCCAGATTTCCAGGTCCGGGAAGTTGAGCTTGATCGACCCTCGCACCGGGTGAACGTCGATGTAGAGGTGATACTTGCACGACACGAACGGGCACGGTCGCTCCATGTCTTTGCACTCCAACCGGCTCCGCGGCCTCCAGTAGTCGGTCTCCGGGTAGAGCTCGCGGCCTCGGTTGAGCTCCGCTTTGCTCAGGCGTCGGATCGAGATGGTGCGCGCACGCGCTCTCGACCGACGCTTGCGGCGGCCCCGACGCGCTTCTTGGCCCGGCTCCTGTAGTGCGTCCGCGAGCGACCCCCGTTCTTCCTCCTTGGAACCCGCCTCTACGTCCTTTGCCTCTGCTTCTGCTTCTGCTTCTGCTTCTGCGCTTGCTGCGTCCTTCATTGGAATTTCCCCCTCAAACCTCTTCAGACGGCTGCCCGAGCCATGCGGGCCCGCATCGTCAGGCGCCGCTCGATGACTTCGAGCTTTTGAACGAGCTCCTTGCCGAGCTCGCGAACCTCGTTGAGCGCGTCGCTGACCCCAGGGTCTTCGGCGGCTTCGCGCTGCCGCTCGTGCACGGCGTTCTCGATCGCCTGGTACACGCGGTTGAGCTGCCGGCTCAGCGCATCGATATCGCCTCGGACGAAGAGGAACTCCTTCTGGATTTCCACCATCGTGAAGCCCTGACGCATCAGCCGACGGATGTGATCGATTTGGCGCACCGCCGTCGCCGGGTAGAGGCCCTGCGACCCCCGATGCTTGCCCTTGCGGCCCACGCGCACGCTCCGCGGCAATAGGCCGAGCTGCACGTACTTGCGGAATGTCGCTTCGGTGAGGCGAGACCCGCGAGCAGTGAAGGCGTCCACGATTTGCTGGACGCTCATCCCGTTCGCGTGGGCCTGCTCGATCCCCTCGAGCTCCTCGTCGGACCAGCTCATTTCTGGTTCCCGATGTGTTGCCCGTTGTCCTCTTGGTAGAGTCATTTGAATAACTTATAGCGAATGTATTCTATTGAAAATAATCATGTCAATGCTAAAATGTATAAATGTATAAATAAATGAAATTACTAATGTTTATTGGTTAACCGGAGCGTTCTCGCGGCAACCGGCCGCGATGAAGTGATCGTGAATACTCATACGGGATCGCGGCAGCCAACCTCACGCCGACGCTGACCCTGCCGCTGACGCTGGCGCTGATCCCGCCGGGCGGGAATTGACGGGCCACCTCGAACCCAGTACCTCCTGCAAGCGCATGGATTCTCGGGCGTTTCGACGGTTTCGGCGGAACAAGGGGGCTCTCGCCGGGCTGGTGCTCGTCGCGGCGGTGACCGCCCTCGGCCTCATGGGACCCTGGCTGGCCCCCTACGACCCGGTGGAGCAGTTCACCGATAGCCTGCTCCTGAAGAACGGCCTTCCCGCCGGCTCAGGAGTCGCACCCGGGCATTGGCTGGGCGGAGACCTGCTGGCGCGCGACGAGCTCAGCAGGCTCCTGAGTGGCGCTCGGGTCTCGATGCTGGTCGCCTACATCGCCACCGCCATTGCAGTGCTGATCGGGGTCAGCCTCGGACTGGTCTCTGGCTATGTCGGCGGGTGGGTCGATACGGTGCTGATGCGATTCGTCGATGTCGTTTTGTCGATGCCGTTCTTGCTGCTCGCCATCGTCATGCAACGCGTGTGGGACGCGCCCGGGATTTGGACCATCTGCATCGTGCTAGGGGTTCTCTCGTGGACGACGCTCGCGCGCGTGACGCGGGCTAAAACGATGGAGGCGCGAGAGCTCGACTACGTCCAGGCCGCACGCGCACTGGGCCTGCGCGACGCTCGCATCCTTGCCCGACACGTATTCCCGAACGTCGCCGGCCCGATCATCGCACTCGGCACAATTCTCGTCGCGCGGATGATCATCGCCGAGAGCGCGCTGTCATTTCTGGGGCTCGGTGTTCGCCCGCCAACGGCAAGTTGGGGGTCGATGCTCAATGACAGTCAGTCACTACTCCTCGGCGTGCCTCGACTGACGCTCTATCCGGCTGTCCTCATCAGCATGGCGGTGTTTGGCTTCAACCTCTTTGGCGAAGGGCTGCGAGATGCGTTCGACCCCAAAGACTAGGAGCGGCCCTACCCGCTGGATTGCCGGCGTCGCGACCATTGCGGCGGCCGCCGTGCTTGGCGGCTGGGTGGTCACCCACTTTCCGAAGCCACCGATCGGACCTCGCTTCGTGGGCGCCGGACACGAGACACCTCGATCGGGGGGCATCTTCGTCTTCTCGGCGGGCAGCAACATCCATACCCTTGATCCTCATTTCGCCTACGATACCTTGTCGACGGCGGCGTGCAGACTCCTTTACGACGGCCTCCTCGACTACGACTATGACGGCAACATGACCCCGAGCCTCGCCGCTTCGTTGCCGGAGGTGTCCGACGACGGTCGCGTGTTTCGTTTCACGCTGCGCGACGGGATCGAGTTCCACAACGGGCGAGAGGTGATGGCCGAAGATATCTCCTGGTCGATGCATCGTTTGTTGAGCGAGCGCATTGGCTCGCCCGGCTATCCGTTCTTCAAGTCGATCAAAGGCGCGCCCGAATACCACGCCGGCAAAACCGATGAGATCGAGGGAATCGTCGTCCTTGGCCCCAAGATGATCGAGTTTCGGCTCGACGAGGCCGATCAGACGTTCCTCAACGCCATCGCCATGCCCTTCGCCTACCCGATGGCTCGCGAGCACGTCGAAGCCCTCGAGAAGGCCGAGGGGCCAAGCGCGGTCGGCCGAAATCCGGTCGGCACCGGCCCATTTTCCCTCCGACGCTGGGAGCGCGGTGTGCAAGTCGAATTCGATCGGTTCGACGACTACTGGGACCCGAGAGCACGCCCCGACAAAATGGTGTTTCTCGAGAACATCTCTGCCGACGTCGCCAGCGCGCGTTTTCGCAATGGAGGGGTCGACATCATCTACCGGCCGAACAAGGTCAACCGACTCTTCCTCCGTGAGTCGACGGCGTGGGCACCGTATCGGGTCGAGGCTCCGAGCCCCTCGGTCTTTGCACTTGGCCTCAACTGCGAGCTGCCCCCCTTCGACAACGTCCACGTGCGCAGGGCGATCGCGTTTGCCATCGACCGCTCGAAGCTCGAACGCCTCGACCCGGGCAAGGTGATCGCCGCCACACAAGTCCTGCCACCGATGCTGCCCCCTCACGACCCCGACCTTCCGCAAGGCCAGGTGTTCGACTTGGAGCGCGCGAAAGAGGAGATGCGTCTCGCAGGGCACCCCGAGGGCTTGCCCGAGCCCGTGTTGCTTTGGGTGCGGGGCGGAGGCGAGGTCCAGCTCGCGCAGTTCTTCCAGCAGGACCTCAAGGCGATCGGAATCGACATCGAGCTCAAGTTGGTGACCTTTGCGACGTACTTGAAAGAGACGGGAAAGCCGCGCGTAGCTCAAGCCGCGTTCACGGGCTGGCATCAAGACTTCCCGGATCCGTCGAATTTCATGGACATTTTATTCCACAGTCGATCGATTCATCCGGAGAACTCTGAAAACCGTTCCTTCTATCGCAACCCCAAGCTCGACGCGATCCTCGACCAGGCGCGTCCGGAGGTCGATCGGGCGGTCCGACTCGAGCTGTACGCACAAGCCAACGCCATCCTGGCCGCCGACGCTCCGTGGGCGTTTCTCTACTACCCCATCGAGATGTTCGTGTGGCAGCCCTACGTGAAGAACTTCCGCCCGCACCCCGTGTGGCTCAACGAGTACCGAAACATCTGGCTCGACTTCCCAAAAAAGCGCGTGAGCCAGGACATCTATGCACAGGAGGGCGCCCGATGATTCGATTCATCGTCCAGCGCGTGCTTTGGGGCTTCCTCGTCGTGATATCCGTCGTCACGCTGGTCTTCTTTCTGATCTTCGTGGCCGGCGACCCGGCCGTCACCGTCCTCGGTCCCCAGGCGCGGGCCGAGCAAATTGCCGATTTCAACGCCAAAAAGGGCCTCGACCGCCCGGTGGTCGAACAATTCCTCAGCTACCTCGGCGTCCTGCCGTGCGTTCGAAAGGACTCGCCGAAGTATGAGCGAGAAGACGGCTCACGGGGGTTCTGCGGCGTACTCCAGGGCGACCTGGGCGAGTCCTACTCGCATCACGAGTCCGTCGCGAGCGTCATCGGCTACCGGCTACCGCGAACATTGCTCCTCGCATCGATGGCGGTGTTGTTCGAGCTCGTGTTCGGACTCACCGCGGGCGTGATCGCTGCGCTCCGACGAAACCGTTGGTCCGATACCCTGATCATGTTCGTCACCTTCGCCGGCATCAGTCTGCCGACGTATGTGACCGGCCCCATCGCGCTCCTCGTGTTCTCGTTCTTGCTCGGCTGGTTCCCCTTCGGCGGGTACGGCGTCGACCCGCTCGATCATATCTACCACGCGTTGCTGCCGGCCCTCATTTTGGCGATCGCCGGTGCAGCGACCTACGCACGCGTCATGCGTGGCGAGCTGATCGAGGCTCTGCGGCACGACTACGTCCGTACCGCCAAAGCCAAGGGCATGCGGCCGGCTCAGGTCGTCATCCGGCACGCGATCAGAAACGCACTGCTCCCGGTCGTCACTCTCGTAGGCCTGAGCCTTCCGTTCCTCGTCGGCGGCGCAATCATCACCGAGAAAATTTTCGCTTGGCCGGGGCTCGGGCTGTTGACGATAGAATCGATCGAGTCGCTCGACGCACCCGTCATCATGGCCGTCGTGCTGATGTTCGGCATAACCGTCCAATTCGGCAACCTACTCGCCGACATCGCGGTAGCCGCGCTCGACCCGCGTATCCGACTCAACGACTAGACCGCTTCGGTCGAACCGGGAAAATCCTGCGCGTCCCCTCTTGCCGGGGTGCAAGGATCTGAAGCGCCCCAATTTGGATCTTCTTTCGGCGCGCGTCGGGGAGCTTGATGATGCAGACACCATCGCCGGAGAGCCCTTCGATCTTACACACCCCGAACTTCGGGTGATCCAACCATTCACCTCTGGCAGGCTTGTATTCCCTGGCCACCGCCGGCTCGGCGCCGGCCGATGCCTGCGCAGCCAGCGCCCAGGTAATCGGTCGATTTTCGGCGGCCGGAGCGGCTACGTCGGACGTCCCTCCTGCGGTAGACCAAAGACGGAGCCCCGTCGCCTCGTCATGGCCTCGTGAAAGCGCCAGGCCATCGAAACACTCGATGCGAAACTCGAGCGCGAACACCACGGCATCGACGACGTGCCCACCATAGGTCACATCGCGGCCATCCTCGCGGCGAGAAACCGTTGCATGCAAGTGCCAAAACGGCTCACCGTCGCGTTCTGAAAGGTTGCCCTGCATCGACAGCAGCTCGCACCTCTCGAAGCGGCGTGCCTCTTCGTATTTCTGCTCGGCCTGACTGTACTCGGTCAGGTCGATCCACTCGAAAGCACCGACAGCGCTGAACCAAGCCGTCTGAAGACGGTGTTCGTCCACGAGCTCGCGCAGCGCCTCTTGTAGGCCACGTCCGCGAAAAACGCGTCCCACGATGTGTCGGGAGGCACCGGTTTCTACGGAGAACACGGTCATCTTTACGATGCAGCCTGGGTCAAGCGCTCGTCTTTCGCATCCACCGCATCAACGAACAACTTGAGGTACTCCCCTGCGCTGAAGACGGCCAGCACCAGGCTCAGGTACAGCAACACGAGGCCAGCCTGCGCGAAGTCGAGCTCGGTTTGGTAGAAGCCGAAGTTGATGAGGTAGCGCTGATGGACGATCAACAGCAGGATCGCAACCATCTGTAGCGCCGTCTTGTCCTTGCCGGCCTGCATTGCCGCCATCACCAAACCTTCGCTCATCGCAATCGTTCGAAGCGCGGTGACCGCGAGCTCGCGGCCGACCATGATGATCACCGCAACGACACCGAGGAACGGCAGCCGACCGAGGTACGCCAAGAACACGAGCGTCGCCATCACCAGCAACTTGTCCGCAAGAGGGTCGAGGAACTTCCCAAGCACGCTGATCTGCCCCCACCTCCTCGCGAGGTAGCCGTCGATCAAGTCCGTGAGTGCCGTGCCGATGTAGACTATCGCCGCCCAGAAGTTCGCTTCCGGCGTTCCGTCTGCGAGCAGCCACAGGACGATCGGAATCAACGCGATCCGAAGCATCGTCAGCAGGTTCGGCAGGTTGATCGCGTCCTCGCGAATCGATCGGCGTCTCGGAGCTTCCTGTGTCGGCTCTTCCATGCCCGCGAGGTGTAGCCCACCTTCCGCCTCCAGTCTCCACCCTAGCGCCCCTTCCCATTAGAATTTTCCGTTTAAACCGAACTGGCCATGAGATGGTTGCAATGAATTCCGCGGGTCGACACACTACGGGCAACCTGGACTCGCCATGCTGGAACTCACACGCAGCGTCGCGGAACGCGCGCGATCGGTGGCAGGCGTCACGGCCCAGAACCTGGCCATTCAGGACGCGATCGCCCTGACGTTCCATGCCTATATTTTCCTTCGGATTTCGATTGCGCCCGACAGCCCTGACGCGACCGCTGCCCGGCGGATGGTGCTCGCGCTCTTGGTGGTGACCGCCAGCGCCATGGTCCTCACCCGCGGAGAAGTGATCCAGAATCAACGGGCCCGCGCGCTCACCTACCGCCTGGGTCTCTTCGTGCCGATGGTGTTCTCGTACTTCGAGATGCGGCTGCTGCTTCCAGCGCTCCAACTGGAGGCGATGGATTACCGCCTCTACGCGATCGACCTCTGGCTCCTAGGCACTACCCCATCGGTTTGGATGGAAGCGTGGAACACCAAGCCCATCGTGGAGTGGCTCTCATTCTTTTACTACGGGTACTTCCTGGTCCTCATCGTGATGCTGATTCCGGCGCTGTTCCTCGAGAAAGGTCGACGCCTTCAGGAGTTGATGGCCGGCGCGCTTCTCATCGTGGCCACTGGGTACTTCCTCTATACGATCGTCCCCGGCGCCGGGCCCTTCGCCACCCTCGCCTTCGACGAACCGCTTCATGGCAGCTTCTGGTGGAATCAGGTTCAGATCACCGTCGCAACCGCCGGTGCGCAGCTCGATATCTTCCCGTCGCTTCACACGGCATTCCCCGCGTATTTCGCGCTCTACGCTTGCGGTCACAGGCACGAGCGCCCATTCAACTGGGCGTGGCCCATCCTGGCATTCGTGGCCTTCAATATCATCATGGCCACCATGTTCCTCCGGTGGCACTGGTTCATCGATGTGGCTATCGGACTCTTGCTCGCGTTCGCGGCGCGCCGTTTCTCGGTGGTCGTCGCCGAACATGAGGGCCACCGCGGAGAGGCGTACGATATGCGCCAACCCGTCTGGGAGAAACTCTAGCGCTCCTTCGAGAAGGGGCCTAGGTCCCGGAGAGGCTCCGGGACAGCGATTTCTGGAGGGGGCTCGAGCTGACGTGCTTTTCGGCGAAGCCACCAGATGAACCCGCCGATCATGATGAGCGGTAGGAATGTCAGGAAGATCGTCGTATCGACGAATGCTTGGCGATTCTCTTCGAGGGGCGAGGCGCAGGACGGGCAGGCGTGGGCCAAACCCGCGACCGAGCCCACCGCAACTGCACCCATCGACATGAGCCAGCGCATCACAGGTACACCAGCCAGTAGAGCAGCGGCCAAACGCCGACCACGAAGTACCAGAAGATCTGCGCCGGCCAGAACGTGAACCGGCTCAAATCACCCCGCACCAACTTGCGATAGGTGTAGAGCAGGATCGCGAACCCGACGACGACGTGGAGCGCATGCGTCCCGACGATCAGATAGAAAAACCCACCAAGCTGACCCGACGTCAGGGTCAACCCCTCGCCAACGAGGGCGACCCACTCCGCCCCTTGGAACACCACGAAGAATCCTCCCAGGAGGATCGACGCCAGCAACAGGCCCTTCGCCCGGGCCTCGCCCTTGAGAAACGCCCCGTTGGCGAAGAAGAGGCAGACGCCACTCGCAAGGAGAGCGGCAGTGTTGAAGGCCGTCTCCTCGACGGGGAGGCGCGGCTGACCCGGAGGCGGCCACCCCCCGATCGCGTTGCTCTTGCCAATGACGAATGCGCTGATGAGGCCAGAGAAGAACATGACCTCCGTCCCGACGAAGGTCAGCATGCCCATCACGCCGTTCGGGAGGAGCGGCTCGCGCTTCGCCGGGACCTGATAAGGGCGACCTAGTGCGTCATCCGGCATGTGATGTTCCTCCTTTCTTTAGTGCTCAGCGCCCTCGTGATGCTCTCCGTCGTGGCTGCCTGACTCTTGAGCTTTGAGAGCCCGATCGACCTCCGCCTCGGCGGCGACATTTTCCCAGTTCTGACCTTTGTGCTTCATGACATCTGGGGACACTCCGGCAAAAAACAAGAGCATGAGCGTCAACATCGCTGTGAGTAGGAGGGTAATGTACCGCTTCTCGATGTTGAGGTGCATGAAGTTCGCAGCGACGAGGTAGGCCTTGTACAAGGCGATTCCAAAGGCCGTCATGAGGGTAATCATCCAGCCCTTGAGGAAGTGGGCCCCCGCCCCGGCCGCCGCGTCCTCGATGTGCGGCGCCACGACGGGCCCGAGGATGCTGATGAGCAGCAGGACGAGCAGGATCCCCCAGATCTTCACGTAAAAGGCCTGGCCGGGTCCCGTATGTTCTTCCTGTTCAGCCATGATTCGTAGTCCCTCGAGTCCTCATTTGGCGATGTAGAGAAGGGGGAAAAGGAAGATCCAGACGATATCGACGAAGTGCCAGTAGATGCCGATCAGCTCGACGCGATGGAGCTCGAGCTGCTTTCGTGCGTCGTTCGCAATGATCAGCATGATCACGCAACCCGCAATGACGTGCATCGCGTGGAGCCCGGCAACGGTGTAGTAGAACTGCCAGAACCCGTTGGAGGTGATCGTGTAGCCTTGCTGGATCTCGATGGTCCATTCGACCGCCTTGACGCAGATGAAGATCAGCCCCCCGAGGCAAGTGCCCCAGAGCCACTTGGCCGCCTTCTTTCCGTCGCCCTGCTCTGCCGCATGGTGTGCCAGCACCGCAGACAGCGATGAGGTGAGCAACACGAACGTGTTGACGCCGCCAAACCAGGGGTTGGTGTGGGCAGCGTACCCGGCCCACTCGGGGTGGCCCAGACGGTGCATGATGTAGGAAGCAAGCAAGCCGCCGAAGATCACGATTTCCGAGACGACGACCCACCAGACGGCGAGCTTGCCGGTCGGGATGCCCGTGGCGCTTCTCGTGGTTGCGATCGGTCTCGTGCTCATCGGTGCCTTGTCATTCGGCCGGTGCCGTGTCCGGTGGAACGTTCTGCGGCCAGTAGTCGTCTTCGCGGCCCGGCACGCTGTACTCGTAAGGTCCTCGGTAGCAGTTCGGGAACCCTTCGGGCCAGTTGCCATGGGGCGGTGGCGAATCCGCCGTCCATTCGAGGGTGTTGGACTTCCAGGGGTTCTTGCCCGCGGGCTTCCCCTTGAGGAGGCTCATCACGAAGTTGAACAGGAAGACCAGTTGGAACGCGAGCATGACGAGGAGCGCCATCGTCGCGAACACGCGGAGGTCCTGCATCCCGGCCAGGTCTGGGAAGTTCTGGAAGTTGTAGACCCGTCGGTGTTGGCCAGCCGCACCTAGAATGAACAAGGGAATGAAAATGCAGTTGAAGGAAATGATGGTGCCCCAGAAGTGAATCTTCCCGAGCGTCTCGTTCATCATCTTCCCGAACATCTTCGGGAACCAATATGTGATCCCCGCGAGGAAACCTATGATCGCAATGGGGAAGAACGTGTAGTGGAAGTGTGCCAGCACGAAGTAGGTGTCGTGGAAGTAGATATCCGCACCGCTCGCGCCGAGGAAAATGCCCGTCACGCCGCCAATGAGGAACTCGGCGATGAACGCCAACGCCCACAGCATTGGGGTCGTGAGCTCAATCGAGCCGCCGTAGAGCGTCGCGATGTAGAGGAACATCATCTCCGCAATGGGGATCGAAATGATGAGTGTCGTCACGGTGAACACGTTTGCCATGCGCGGGTCGATACCAGCTATGAACTGGTGGTGCGCCCAGACGAAGAAGCTGATGATGCCGGTTGCAAAGACCGTGAAGAGGATCAGCTTGTAGTTGAAGAGCTTCTTGCGGGCGAAGGTGCATATGACGTCGGCGACGATGCCCACGGCAGGCAAGAACACGACGTAGACCTCCGGATGCCCGAAGAACCAGAAGAGGTGTTGCCACAGAATCGGGTCGCCGCCTCGCTTCGGGTCGAAGAACGCGGTGCCCACCACCTGGTCCATGAAGAGCATGACCGCGCCCGCGATCAGCGGCCCCACGGACGCCATGAAGAGGATGCTCGCGATGACGATCATCCAGAGGACCATCGGGATGTCGTACATCTTCATGCCGGGAGCGCGCGCGTTCATCAGCGTCGTGATGAAGTTGACGCCGCCTAATAAGAAAGCGATGAACTCGAGGGCAACCGCGACGATCCAGAGCGACGACCCCAGTGGTGTGAGGCTGTACTGCGCTTTGGCGGACAGCGGCGGGTAGGCGGTCCAAGCGCCTCCGAAGCCGCCCCCCTGCACGAAGAAGGAAGAGACGAGAACGACCGCGCTCAATAGG
>JAPUKT010000383.1 GCA_027295555.1 Deltaproteobacteria bacterium | reverse complement strand
CCAGTTGACACGACCTCTCGTTACCCTCAACCATGTCTCGCTGGCGTTCGGAGTTCGAACGAGCGGAGCGCGTCTGCGTCGTCGTCAGGAATGGGGCCAGCAAGTCCGTATGCTCGATCTCAACTCGACGGGCCGACTGATGAATTCCATGAGCTCACGCCCGACCCACATTCCCTTCGACCTGTCCCAGGTAGCCACGACAATCGCATCCCAGCTTGGACTCGGGCCGAAAATTGTCCGCGGCGCGGTCGAGCTCTTGTCTGACGGCAATACGATTCCCTTCATCGCGCGATACCGCAAGGAGAATACTGGCGGGCTTGATGAGGTCCAGATCGGGACGGTCGATGACGCCCTCACGGCCGCAAGAGAGCTCATCGATCGCAAGAATCTGGTACTGAAGTCGATCTCCGAACAGGGGGCTCTCAATCGCGAGCTCGAGCGAGCGATTCTGGCTGCCAGACATGTTCGCGAAGTCGACGACCTGTATCTGCCGTACAAAGCCAAGCGCAAGACCCGGGCGACGGTCGCGCGAGAGCGCGGGCTCGAGCCGCTCGCGACACTCCTGGCGGCCCAAGTCGATCTCGACGCCACCCGGGCGTCGATCCTGGAGCCCTTCGTCGATCCCACGCGCGGCGTCGAGAACGAGGAGTCCGCACTAAGGGGCGCCAGCGATCTCATCGCCGAGCGTTGGTCAGAGGACCCCGCAACCCGCTCCTGGTTGCGATTTCAACTCGGTCGTGGCTTCGTCACGGCGAAGAAGAAACGCGGCTACGACGGTGACGATCATCGCTTCGAAGATTTCTACGACTATCGCGAGCCGATCGCACGGCTCGCCTCCCATCGTGTTCTCGCGATGAGGCGCGGTGAGTCCGAGAACGCGCTCTCTATTGCAATTGACGTCGACGACGACCAGCTTACGGACAATCTCGCCCGGCGCTTGCTCACGAATCCTCTCTTTTTGTTCCGCCCGGAGCTCGAAGCGACGGTGCGTGACTGCTACGCGCGTTTGCTGAAGCCGTCGATCTCAACCGAGGTACTATCCTCGCTACGGGACATCGCCGAAAGCCATGCGATCAACGTTTTCGCGACCAATCTCGGCGAACTCCTCCTCGCCCCGCCCGCGCACAAAAAGGCGATCCTTGGGATCGACCCGGGTTTCAGGACCGGATGCAAAGTCGCCGTCATCGACTCTACTGGCAGGCTCGTGGCTCATGCAACCGTGTATCCGACCGCTCCGAGAAACGACACCGAGACCGCCGAGCGCGAGCTCACGCGCCTTATCGACGCTCACGACGTCGAGCTCATCGCGATCGGCAACGGTACGGCTTCGCGCGAGACGGCGGCCTTCTGCGCGCGACTCGAAAAGGCGAAGCCTCACGTCACGAAGGTCATCGTCAACGAGTCCGGTGCTTCGATCTACTCGGCGAGCGCGATGGCGCGCGAGGAGTTCCCCGATCTGGACCTCACTGTCCGCGGCGCGATAAGCATCGCACGCCGGCTTCAAGACCCGCTCGCCGAGCTCGTCAAGATCGATCCCAAGTCGATCGGAGTCGGCCAGTATCAGCACGACGTCAGCCAAGCCCAGCTCAAGAAGGCGCTCGACCGAGTCGTGAGCTCATCGGTCAACCGCGTCGGGGTCGATGTGAATACCGCTTCGGCGGTGCTGTTGTCCTACGTGTCGGGGATCGGTCCGCAACTGGCGCGACGGATCGTAGTCCGCCGGGAAGAGGATGGCCGATTCACGACGCGCAGCGCCCTGCTGAAGGTTCCCCGCTTCGGCGCAAAGGCGTTCGAGCAGAGCGCCGGATTTCTGCGAGTACACGACGGAGCCGAGGCGCTCGACGCTTCGGCGGTGCACCCGGAGAGTTACTACATCGTCGAGAAGATCGCGGAGCACCTCGGTTGTCGGCCGCGCGATCTGCTCGGAGACGATCACATTCTACACGGAGTCGATCCCGAGAGCTTCGTCGACGGCAAGACCGGACTGCCGACCATCCGCGACATTCTGGCCGAACTCTCAAGACCCGGGCGCGACCCGCGGCGAGAATTCGAGCCCCTGAGATTCGCTGACGGGGTCGAATCGATCGACGACGTCGCAACCGGGATGAGGCTGGAAGGGATGGTCACCAATGTCACACATTTCGGCGCATTCGTCGACATCGGTGTCCATCAGGACGGCCTCGTTCACGTCTCCGAGCTCGACAATCGATTCGTCAAGGATCCGACCGAGATCGTCAAGGTCGGCGACCGTCTGCGGGTCGAGGTACTTGAGGTCGATCGGCGGCGTCGGCGGATCGCCTTGTCGAGGAAACGTGCTCTGGATTGAGTCGGGCACCGTCAAGTTGAGGCGGAGAGCGAGGGTGCGTGGTTCGAGGGACAGAAGGCGTCCGAAACCGGCACGCGGCCGACGTCTCGGACTGGGTCAGTGTCGGTTCGAGTCGTGAATACGGCATTGTCAGGGGTATTGTCAAGTTGACGAAAAAAATTCAGCCGACCGACCCCCAAGATATTGCGCTCGAGTCACGCTGTGAACCCGGCATGTTGGGCTTCGAATTAGGGCGGTCAACCTCAACTTGACAGTGCCTGGGCGAGGTGTATCGAGGAGTGCTCAGTCGCCGGGGCGACTCGAGGTAGTGTGATGGTGCGGGCGCTTCTAATGGGGGCCGCACTGCTAGTGGCGGTGGGAGCGATCCTGGCCCAGCTGTGGGCCAGAGGGGTGCCGGTCAGGGCGGCTATCAAAATGGCGGCCTTCGGAGCCGGGTTCGTCGTCTCGGTCAAGATGATACTCGGAGGGTATCTTGCGCTCCAGGCAGAGGCCGAGCCTGCGATGGTCGAGGTGGTGGGTTTCTATGGATCAATCGGACTGGCGCTGTTTTTCGGGTGGGCGACGCTTTCCCTGTGGCGGAGAGAAACCTCCAGGCCCGACGCATGAATTTCCCCGGCGTTGGTGCATGAATCCGGCCGTAGGGAGGCGAAATCTGGATTGGGATGATGTTCGCCGGGACAGGCGACCAGACTGTAGGGATAGTTACACGCACCAGTTCGAGTCCGGCGACCGCATTGTCGTCCGCCATAACCCCGA
>JAPUKT010000382.1 GCA_027295555.1 Deltaproteobacteria bacterium | reverse complement strand
TCCATGCGCGCTTCGTTCAGCCAGTTTGCGCGCGGCTTCGTGTTGGCGCTGGTGCTGATCTATCTTCTGCTCGTCGCGCAGCTCCGTTCCTTCATCGACCCTCTGATGATTCTGCTGACAGTGCCGCTAGGCTTCATCGGGGTGGCGCTCGTGCTCTTCGCGACCGGTACCTCGCTGAGCATCCAGAGCCTGATGGGCATCATCATGATGGCGGGCATCGTGGTCGAGTACGGGATCATTCTCGTTCACTTCGCGAACGAGCGCGTCGAGCAAGGGCAGCCCATCGTGGAGGCTGTGAAAGAGGCTGCCCGCGTGCGGCTGCGACCTATCCTGATGACATCCCTGACCACCGCGCTTGCGTTGCTTCCGATGGCGCTCGGGGTTGCCGGCGCAGAAGCCAATATGCCACTCGCGCGCACGATTATCGGGGGCGTGTTGGGTGCGATGGTGCTGACCCTCTTCGTGCTTCCTTGTCTTTACGTTTGGATGAAACGGCCGCTGAAGCCTCGTGAAGAGGACGAAGAGATCGACGCCGTCACAGGAGAGCTTGCTCATGTTTGAACATCCGTCGAGAGCTTGGGTTGCTGTCGCGGTCATTGCCGGCTGCGTGCTCGGCTGTGCCAGAGAGTCGTCTCGTGCGAATCCCAATGAAGAAGGCCCGCCTTTGCGCGTCGTCGTCGTAAGGCCGGCGCCCATCGAGGGAGAGCAAACCGTAGAGCTTCCGGGCACTCTAGAGCCTTGGGAAGACGCTTTGCTGTACGCCCGAGTCACCGGATATCTGCAATCCGTGTCGGTCGACATAGGAAGCGAGGTCAAAGCCGGCGACGAGCTCGCGCGAATCGTGGTCCCCGAGATGGAGGCTCAGCTTCAAAGCGCACAAGCGCAGCTCGATCAAGAGCTTGCCGAAGTAGAGCTTGCGTCGATGGTCGAGAAGCGGCTTCGAGGTCTCAGAAAAGCCAACCAAGAGGCGATTCCTCAACAGGATGTCGATAATGCGGCCGCAAAGAGACGGGTCGAAGCCGCCCAGGCAGACCTCGCGCGGGCGGAGGTCAAGCGCCTGAAGACCCTCGCCAGCTTTGCGAGGCTCCGCGAGCCGTTCGACGGGCGCGTCACCAAGCGCATCCTTCATCCGGGCGCGCTCGTTCGGGAGGGCACCACGCCGGGTGCGAGGCCGATCCTCGAAGTCGCACGGATCCATCCACTTCGGTTGGTTCTTCAGATCCCCGAGCCCCTCGTGCCGAGCGTCGCCGTTGGCTCAGAGCTCGAGGTCCACCTCGACGCGTTTCCGGGCCGCGAGTTTCAAGGCACGATCGCGCGCGTTTCGAATGCGCTCGACGCGCAAACCCGGTCCATGCGTGCCGAAGTCGATTTCGAAAATGACGACGGCGCGTTTCACCCTGGCATGTACGGCGAGGTCCATCTGCGCATCCGCAATCCCGAGGGCTTGCTCACGATTCCGTCGAGAGCGGTGCGAGGGCAGGGGGATGAGCGCTACGTGCTCGTGGCGCGCGACGGCTTCCTTCACAAACAAGCGATCGTAGTGGCATCCGACGACGGCCGACGCGCGGTCGTCGCCAGAGGCCTCACCACCGACGCTTTGGTCATGGTGGCCGGTTCACCGCTGGCGCGTGAAGGAAGCCCTTGCGAGCCCATCGAGGAAGGAGCCAAGTGACATGTTGCACCGAACGCTGCTCGTCATGCAGGTTTTTGTTTTGTACGCCCTCTCGGGATGCGTCCGTGGCTACGATCCACACCTGACCGAACGACCAATGCCAAGTGAGCTCCACGCCGACACTCACGCGGAGGGAGAACTCGAGCCCCTGAAAGTCGATGCGACCGTCATCACTCGAGCTACCGACGCCACCGAGGTGCGGGCCGTCTCGATCGCCGAAGTCGTGAAGACCGCGATGGATCAACCCACCTCGGTGCTCGAGGCAGCCGCTCGCCTCGAAGCTGCCTCGGGGCGTGTTCAGACAAACGACGGCAAGTTGCTCCCCGGGCTGAGCGCGGATTATCGCGTGCGGTACCTACGCGGTCGGGAGGTCGGGTCCTTCGGCGAGCTCCAGCCGGATGTGAACTTTGCGAGGTATGAACCAACCGCCGCGTTCTTTTACCGAAACAACCCAGGAGCGGCCGGCACGGGTTCCAAGGCTGAGCGCCGCTTCGCAGATGCCGCCGGTTACGATCTCCGAGAGGCTCAGCGGCAGGCGATGCTCCAAGCGGGACTCTCGTATCAGGACATCGCTCTGACGAGAGCCTCGATGGCGATCGCCGCCCAACTCGTGCACGACGCACAACGGTTCTATGACATCGCAAACGCGCGAGCCGTAGCGGAGGTCGCGTCCGGAGCAGACGTCGCGCGAGCCGAAGCCGCGCTTGCACAGGCGCGCCGAGTGGAAATTCAAGCGCGCGCTTTTTGGAAAGCCGCGAGCATCCGCCTCGCACAGCTCTTGCGCTGGGATCTCGGAGAGATGCTCACGACCGAAGATGCGGAGATCGGGTTGCAACCGGTGGTCGACGACGCCTCCGAAGCGAATCTGACCAGCGAGGCAGGCCGCGCTCGCCCCGATGTGCAAGCCGCGCAGATGAGGGCGGAGGGCGGCACCCTTCGCACCAAACAAGGATTCTGGGATCTGCTCGGGCCCGAGGTCGAAGAGATCATTGGGGGACGCTTTGTCGGCACTCAAATGTCGAGCCTTGGAACCACCCTGATCGGCTACGCATTCATCGGCCTGTCGTTCGATTTCGAAAAGGGTGGGCGCATTCGTACGGCCAAAGCCAACGCCAAGGCGCTCCAGGTTCGGGCCGAAGCCACATACGAGCAGGCCGCCGCCGACATCCAGACTGCGATGGTGAGCGTCGAAGCCGCACGCGAAGCCATTCCACCGGCTCAAGACGAGGTCGCCGCCGCCGAACGAAGCTACGCGATCGAGCTGGCCCGCTTCGAAGCAGGGACCGGGACCGGACTCGAGGTCATCCAGTCACAAAACATGAAAGCCCGAGCCCAGCTCGCGTTCATCGAACAAGTTCTCAAGTTCAACGCTGCGCAGATCGAGCTCGCAGCCGCGATCGGCCACCTCACTCCCGAGCTTTTTGCCCCCTAGCTGACGACGGGGCACCGGATTAGAACCGGACTGGCCCCGATGTCTTCACCGCGCAGATTCGCTGGCGTACCGCGGGCCTCGGT
>JAPUKT010000381.1 GCA_027295555.1 Deltaproteobacteria bacterium | reverse complement strand
CCAATACCAAGTGGAGACCCCGATCGGATTTCTGACCCACATGGTGGAGCAGCTCGCCAAGCACGGGCTGTTCGACCTCAAGGTGCGTGCGGTCGGCGACACCCACATCGATGGGCACCACACCACGGAAGACCTCGCGATTTCCCTCGGTCAGGCGGTTGCCGAAGCGCTCGGCGACAGGGCGGGGATCCGCCGCTACGGCTCGGCCACGCTCCCGATGGACGAGGCCTGTGTGACATGCGCGATCGACCTGTCGGGTCGCCCTTTCTTCGTGTGGGCCGTCTCCCTGCCAAAGGCCAAGATAGGCGATTTCGATTCGGAGCTAGCCGAGGTGTTCTTCGAGGGTTTTGCGCGCGGAAGCCAGTGCAATCTGCACATGCGTCAGCATGCAGGGGACATTCTCCACCACGTGGTCGAGATCAGCTTCAAGGCATTCGCGCGTGCGCTTCGACAAGCGACCGAGGTCGACCCGCGGGTGCGCGGTGTGCCGTCGACCAAGGGCACGTTGACCGAATGACTACAGGTCGCGTCGCCATCGTCGACTTAGGCCTCGGGAACCTGCACAGCGTGGCCAAGGCGTTCGAGCGCGCAGGTGCCAAGCCCGAGCTGAGCGCGGACCCAGATGTGTTGTTGCGCGCTGACCGTCTCGTGATGCCTGGGCAGGGCGCGTTCAAAGAGTGCTCACACGCGCTGGCCGGAGAGGTTGGCGAGGCGGTACGCACTTGGATCGGCAGCGGCCGTCCGTATCTCGGCATCTGCCTCGGGATGCAGGCGCTGTTCGAGTCGAGCGAAGAGGCGCCCGGAGAGTCGGGGCTCGGCATCTTTCGGGGGACCGTCAAACGATTTTCGACCGACCTCCGCGATGAGGATGGCGTCCGATTGAAGGTGCCTCACATAGGCTGGAATCAAATCACAAGCACCCATCCCGTGTTCGAAAATGCGGCGTGGTACTACTTCGTGAACAGCTACTACTGCGTCCCCGACGATGAGCGTCTCATTGCGGCGACGACCAACTACGGCGGGCGGTTTTGCTCGGCGATCGCGCGCGACAACGTTCTCGCTTGCCAGTTCCACCCCGAGAAGAGCCAACATGCCGGAGCACGCTTGATCGGGCATTTCCTAGGAGATGGTTCGTGGAATTGATCCCCGCTATCGATCTACTCGACAGCAAAGTCGTTCGGCTGCACCAAGGGCGATACGACGAAGT
This sequence comes from Deltaproteobacteria bacterium, assembly GCA_027295555.1. Lineage (GTDB taxonomy): Bacteria > Myxococcota_A > Polyangia > Polyangiales > Houyiibacteriaceae > SG8-38. The sequence continues at coordinate 11,441 of JAPUKT010000381.1, read as the reverse complement.
CACGGTGTACGATGACGATCCCGTGGCTGCTGCGAAGAAGTTCGAGCAGCAAGGGGCCAAGCGGCTTCACGTCGTCGACCTCGAGGGCGCGAGAAGCGGGAAACCCGCACACGTCCCCTTCATTCAGGGCATCCTTCGCGAGACGAGTCTCCAGGTCCAAATCGGTGGCGGCGTCCGGAACGAGGACGTCGCTACCCAGTGGATCGAAGCAGGGGCGGCGCGGGTCGTCTTGGGCACCGTCGTGGTCAAGGCACCCGATGAAGCGCGGGCGATCTGCGCCCGATATCCCAATGCCGTCATCGTCGCGCTCGATGCGCGCGACGGCAAGGTTGCGGTCGAAGGGTGGCAGGAGCAGAGCGCCCAAGGGGTTGTCGAGCTCGCCACCGAAGTCGATCGATGGAATATCGCCGGTATCCTCTACACGAACATTGAAAAGGATGGCACGCGCGAGGGCCCGGACGTCGAAGGGACGGCGGGGCTGCAAGGGCACGTCGACGCAACCGTGATCGCTTCGGGCGGGATCGGGGCCCTCGACGATCTTCGCGCCCTGTCCACGGTCGGGGTCCGTGCGGCGGTTTGTGGTCGGGCGCTCTATTCGGGCACGTTCACATTGTCTGAAGCGTTTGCGGCACTTGGGAGGACTTGATGCTCGCGAAGCGCATCATCCCCTGTCTGGACGTCAAAGGCGGACGCGTCGTCAAAGGCGTCAACTTCGTCGGCCTGCGGGATGCAGGCGATCCGGTGGAGTCCGCGCAACGCTACAGCGACGGCGGTGCCGACGAGATCACGTTTCTCGATATCACCGCCTCTCACGAGGAGCGGCGAACGTTGTTCGATCTCGTCGAGCGGACGGCTTCGACCATCGCAGTCCCACTGACCGTCGGCGGTGGGGTCAGGGAGCGCCGCGATGTGAGCGAGCTGCTCCACGCAGGTGCCGACAAGGTGTCGATCAACACCGCGGCGGTGGCCAATCCGGCTTTCATCGGCGAGATGGCGGAGGCTTATGGCTCTCAAGCCATCGTGGTGGCGATCGACGCCAAGCGAGCCCCCGGCGAAGACCGCAAGTGGACCGTATACACCCACGGCGGCAGGCATGATACGGGGCTCGAAGCGATCGCCTGGGCCCAAAAGATGGCCGATCTCGGCGCGGGTGAGATTCTCCTGACCAGCATGGACCGCGACGGGACCCAAGATGGCTACGATCTAGTGTTAACTCGGGCAGTTGTGGATGCCGTGTCCATTCCGGTGGTCGCCTCCGGGGGTGTCGGCACCCTCGACCACGTCCACCAGGGTTTGGCCTCCGGAGGGGCGGATGCGGCCCTTGCGGCTTCTATCTTTCACGATGGTCACTACACTGTGGCCGAGGTCAAGCGATACCTGCTCGACCATGGGGTATGTGTCCGCCCGCCAGAGGGGGATTGAGGGGAAGCGATGAGCACAGACGTCGGGGTGGGGCAACTGGTTGAGGAGCTGGAGCAACGCGGCGACCGTCTTCCCTTCGAGATCGGCGCGTTCGTGGCCCTCGAGGCGTGTGAGGGCTTGCTTCAGGAGGCGGTCAAGCTCGAGGCGGATGACGTTCGAGTGACGTTGGAGGGCTCGGTGGTCGTCGCGCCGTCCGCCCAGCGCGCGGAGCCCGCCGAAGCGGCGCGGTCCCTGGTATCCGTGCTTTCCCGGCTTCTCGTGGCTGCGGGCCCTGGGGTGCCGCCGCACTTGCTGCAACTGGTTCGCGAGAGTGCCACCGGCGAAACGCAGCGAGACCTGCGCCACTTGTATGACGCGATCGAGGCGTCGTTGATCCCGCTCAACCGTGGCGCGTCGCGTCGCGTGCTTGCGCGGCTGGTGCGCGAAAGCGATAGGCCTTCCGCCCCCCAAGAGGACACGATCGATCCGGGCGAGCTCGACGCCGAGCTCGACGAGCTGTTGCGAGACCCAATGTTGCGTTCGCTCGAACCGGAGCCTGGGAGCGCGCCTCTGATCGAGGAGCTGGATGATGAGGAGCCAGTGACGGCGAGGATCACGGTGCCGAAGGCTGTGGCGGAAGCGCATTCGGTGGCAGCGCCAGCGCCAGCGTCCGCGTCACCGCCAGCATCGGTGACTGGGGCTGGGGATGAGAGTGGGGCTTTCGTGGTTTCGGAGGAGGTGAGGGTGGATTCCGCTCCGCCGCCTTCGCCGATGGCGGCTGTTGCTGCCGCTCCGGCCGCGCCGGTGACCACTCCGGAAGCCCAAGAAGAGGCGGTGACCGCCACGATCCGAGTTCGGTTTCCTGAGCGGGAGCCCCAGACGGCCGACGTGCCTATTGGTGAAGTGGACACGTTATCCGGAACGACGGCGGGGGTCGAGGTCGATGCGGATTCCGGCGCACGCCCAGTGTCGGGTCCGGCTTCGGGTGCGGTGATCGAGTCGGCGACGGCGACGACGCGCCAGTGGACAGCCGCTCCGCCGCCCGAAGATCAGCGAGAGTCGGTGGCGGGACGGGAGTCCGCCGTTGCTCCAGAGGCGGTACGGCCTTCCGTGCCGCAGCCCCCCAAGCGTCGACCTTTTTTGACTCCCTGGGCGCCCTGGTTGCTCGTGTTGGGGGCCGGCATCGGTGTGTACGCGCTCGTGACGACGGGAGTCCTCGAACGCTTTGCTCAGTCGGCGCCACCTGGGGCCGCTGAGGCCCCTAGGCAGTCCGGCACGATCGAGGTGACCGTTGCCCCTGCGGACTCTCAGATTTTCCTCTTCGTGGGGCGAGGCCCCGTCATTGCCGAAGGGATGTCGCTCGCAGGACCGCACGAGTTCGTGGTATTCGATCGCGGCCTCGAGCCGTCGAGAGCGGTAGTGCCGAAAGACGCGACCTGGGCCGCGACGGACAACGGTGCGCTTTACGAGCTGGCCGTTCAGGCACGCCCGTCGGACGGCCCGAGCGAGCCACTTGACCTCGGCGCTCCGCTGACCGAGCCTGCATCGTCGGGCGAACAAAGTGGCACCGTTCGAGTGATCACCAATCCACCTGGCGCCAAGGTCTATCGCTTCGTCGGAATGGGGCCCAAGGCGGAAATCCCAGCAGATTCGATCCACGAGGGGCAGGAAGTGTTGGTCTACCACCCGGAGCGATCGGCGCGCCGCGCGGTCATCGGCCCTAGCGACTGGCGTGTCACGCCACGGCAGAATGGCCAGACCGACTACACGGCCAGCCTCGATGTGGCGCTGCCCCCGCTCCCATCAGCAAGCGTCCTGGATACGTCCGAGAACTGACTCGACCTCGCTGCGAATCGCTTCGAGCCGGGCCTGCGAATCGGCTTCGAACCGGAGAACCAAGACCGGCTGAGTGTTCGAGGCTCGGACGAGCCCCCAGCCTCCCTGGAATTGGATTCGAGCGCCGTCGATATCGACGAGCTCGTGGGTCGGCCGGTAGTGCTCGACGACACCTCGAACGACCTCGAACTTGAGCGCGTCGTCGCACTGGACCCGGATTTCCGGCGTCGCAAAGGTCTCGGGTACATCGCTGAGCATCTCGTGGAGGGGCATGTCGCTATGCGAAATGATCTCGAGAATTCGGAGAGCCGCATAGATGGCGTCGTCGAAGCCGTAGTATCGGTCTGCGAAGAAGAGGTGCCCGCTCATCTCGCCCGCGAGCAACGCGCGCTCCTCCTTCATCTTCGTCTTGATCAGAGAGTGCCCGGTCTTCCAGAGCAACCCGCGGCCACCGTGAGCTTCGATGTCGTCGTACATCGTCTGCGAACATTTGACTTCGCCGATGATCGTCGCGCCCGGGTGCTCGGCGAGCAGTGCCCGCGAGAGGATGATCATCAAGCGGTCGCCCCAGATGATGTTTCCACGCGCATCGATCACCCCGAGGCGGTCGGCATCGCCGTCGAAGGCGAATCCGAGCTCGAGCTCGTCCGAGAGTACGCGTTCTCGGAGCATCTCGAGGGTTTCAGGCTCGGTGGGATCTGCGTGATGCACCGGAAACGTCCCGTCCATCTCGCATAACATCGCGATCGGCTCGAGGCCCAGGGCGGTCATCGTCTCGACCGCCAATGGGCCGCCGGCTCCATTGCCCGCGTCGAGGGCGAACCGGATGTCTCGGCGGCCGAGGTGGATGCCCTCCCTTGCGGTCTTCACATAGGCTGGTGTCGGATCGAAGGTCTTGCGTGCGCCTCCGGGTGCACGATGGAACTCTTTGGCCTCCATTACCCGGCGCAGCTCTTCGATGTCGGTGCCATAGAGCGACGCCTTACCCACCATCATCTTGAACCCGTTTTCATCGGGCGGGTTGTGGCTCCCCGTAGTCTGGATACCTCCGTCGAGGTCTCGACTGTGCACCGCGAAGTAAAGGAGTGGCGTCGGCCCAACGCCGATGTCCGTCAGTTGCAGCCCCGTTTCGAGGAGGCCGCCGCACAAGGCTTCGTGAAGTCTGGGGGAGCTCAAGCGGCAATCGCGCCCAACTGCAATTTTTTGCAACCCGCGCTTCGAGAAAAACGTGCCGAGGCTCAAACCGAGCTCGCGAACGAACTCATCATCGAAATCTCGCTCCGCGTGCCCACGAATGTCGTACCGGCGAAAGACGTGTGGATTCACGGGCTCACCTTCGGGGGTCGTCTCGCTCACGAAGCTTGGCGACCACCTCGCGGACGTCTTGGGCGCGATCCCGCGGCACGATCAGAAGCGCGTCGCCGGAATCGACGACCACCAAGTCGTCGACCCCCACGAGCGCGATCAGCTTGCCCGATGGGGCATGCACGTAGTTGCGATGCGCTTTGACGCAGATGCCGTCCTCCGGAAGCACATTCGCATGCTCGTCTTGCGGGGCGAGCTCCCAAGCCGAAGTCCAGCTTCCAAGATCGGACCACGGGAACGAACCCGGAACCACGCTGACGGCGTCGACCTTTTCCATGATCCCATGATCGATGCTGATTGATGGGAGGTCGGCGTATGTCGCCTGTACGGCATCTGCTTCGTTGCCGGCGCGCGCAGCTTCGTCGTAGCGCTTGAGCTCCTTGCCGAGGCCCGGAAGGTGTTGGTCGATGGCCTCGAGGATCCGCGACGCGAGAAAGAAAAACATCCCGCTGTTCCAGAGAAACCTGTCCGAAGCCACGAACTGCTCCGCCCTCTGGCGATTGGGCTTCTCGACGAAGCGACGGGCACGAAACACGCCGGGGTCGAGCTCGCCGCCGACTTCGATGTATCCGTACCCCGTCTCCGCGCGGGTGGGGCGGATCCCGATGGTGACGTAGTCGCCATGGGTTGCTGCTTCGAGCCCACGGCGCAGGGCGTCGATGTATCCTTCGGTCTCGCTGATGTGGTGGTCGGCGGGCAGCACCGCCATGATCCCGTTTTCGTCCTGCCTTCGAATGTGGCTTGCGGCCCAACCGATGCACGGCGCGGTGTTGCGCCCGACCGGCTCCGCGAGGATTTGTTCGCCTTGGAGCTCCGGCAGCTCCGTTTCGACCTGCTCTCGCTGGCTTTCGCCGGTCACGACCAATGTGCGGCTCGGAGGTAGGACCTCCCACACCCGTTCTGCAGTGGCGCGAAGCAAGGACCGGTCGTCGGGCCCGAGGGAGAGAAACTGTTTCGGGCGGGAGCTTCGGGACAGCGGCCAAAACCTTGTCCCTGATCCTCCGGCTATGATCACCGCATATGCTTTGTCGAGTTCCGTCATGGGTTGGCGGTGGGTCCTAGCGCGTCAGTAGCAAAAGTCCGAGGGGCACGAGATAGAGGGCGAACATCCACATGCGCCCCACGAGAATGATACGGCGAAGAATAACAAGCGCCACATACCCCGTCACCAGCGCCGTCGCGGCGCCGATCCACGCCACGCCTCCTAGCGATCCGAGCCCTCCCGAGCCGCTGGCTTCGAATATCGCGGCGCCGACGATGGCGGGTAATGAGATGAGAAACGAAAACCGAAAGGCCTCGGAGCCTTGCAGGCCGAGAAGCATGGCCGTCGCGATGGTCAAGCCGCTCCGGCTGACACCGGGGAGGACCGCAAACCCTTGGACGAGGCCAACTGCGACGGCCATCCACCAGGAGACCTCGTCGCGGGCCCCGCCCACAACCCCGCTTGCGAGAAGGAAGGCCGCTGAAATCAGAAAACCGAGACCGATCAGACGGAGATTCTCGGTGATCTCCTCGGCCGCGTGGCGCAGCGCAAACCCGAGGACGCCTGTGACCGCAGTTGCGACGACAATCGCCAACACCGTACGGCCCTCCGCTGTCGAGCGCAGTCGGTTCGGACGCCGGATCGAGGACACGGCTTCGGTCAGCAGAGCCGCCACGTCCTGTCTCAGTAGCAGGATCGTTGCCAGCAGCGTCCCCAAATGAAGGAGTACTGTGAGCGCCAGGGAGTTCTCGTGGATCCCGAAAAACGCCGCACCTATTGCGACGTGCCCGCTGCTCGACACTGGAAGAAACTCGGTCAGGCCCTGAAGTGCGCCCAGTGCGGCGGCGGTGATCGCGTCGATCCCCTCGGACAATGTGCAAGGCCATAGCGGCTGTTTCGCCCTACTGCAAGGCGTGACGAGGGCAAGTTTGCTCCATGCGAGCATGGCTGTTTCGGTCCGGTTCGACTAGGATTCGGCGGGCCTTATGCGAGAGACTTGGAACGCGGCCCGGGTCGGTCTGATGGTGGTCCTCGGGCTGATCGTGACCATTGCGGTCTATCGCTATGTCGACGAACGTGCGTCGACCGACTCGGGGTATGGCGTCTATGCCCTTTTCGACGACGTGCAGGGGCTCGTCGCCAAGTCCCGCGTGTTGGTGGCAGGCATTCCAGTTGGCTACATCTCGCAAATCCGGCTGGAAGGTGACAAAGCGCGGGTCGACCTCCGGATCAGGGGTGAGGTCATCCTGTACGACGATGCCGCAGTGACGATGCGAAGCCTGTCGCTTCTCGGGGAGCGCGTTCTCGTCATCAGCCCGGGCACTCTGGGGCTTCCCGAGATTCCCGACGGAGGGCAGATCCGGGTCACCTCCGAGGGCGTCCAAACCGATGACATCCTGGTGACGGTGAACGACATCGCGCAGAGCGTCCGGCGTATCACCACCCAGATGGAACGCGCCTTCGGCACCGAGGAAGCGGGCGAGCGCATGGAGAGCGCCCTCCGCAACCTGAGCGACGCGCTCGAAAACATCAAAGTGGTCACCGAGGAGGCCGGCCCAAGGATCATCCAAATCATGCAGAACGTCGAGATGGCGACGGGCGACCTCAACGACATCATCCAGAAGCGCAAAGGCGACATCGACCGTGGCGTTGCGGAGGTTGACGACACGATCGCGTCGATTCACCGCGCTGCCGACCAGCTGAACGCCGTCCTCGAAGACGTGAAGGAAGTGACGGGCCGAACCGCGAGGGGCGAAGGGACGATCGGTCGCCTCACGCAAGACGAAGCACTCATCGACGAGGTAGAAGGGGTCGCCGAGGGTCTCAACAATTTCATCGGAGGGCTGAATCGCTTGCGCACGATCGTAGAGCTCAGGAGCGAGTACTACGCCCTGTCGAGCGCCTTCAAAACGTACTTTTCGATTTATCTGAAGCCGAGGGAAGGGCGGTACTTCCTGTTTCAGATCATAGATGACCCTCGCGGGAGCATCAGCGTCACCGACACCATCATTCGTCAGAGCCCGCCCCCGCTATTTGAACCGAACGAGTTCCGAAGGACCGAAATTACCCGCACCAACCGCCTGAAGTTTTCGGTCGAGCTCGGGAAGACGATTTCGTTTGCGACGTTCCGCTTCGGGATCATCGAGTCATCGGGTGGTTTGGGGATGGACATCAACGTCCTCAAAGAGCGCCTCGAGATCAACACGGATATCTTCGACATCGGCCGTCGCGCTTGGCCGAGGCTTCGCATCCGCGCGGGGTATGAGATCTTGAGGCGCTTCTGGTTGCTGGCCGGCATCGACGACATCATCAATCCGGGCCGGGACTACTACTTCGGGCTGCAGCTGCGATTCGACGACGAGGACCTGAAGCCGCTGATCCCGCTCGGAGCCGTGGCGCTATGAAGACCGTCATCGAGGGGGCCGGGGCGGTCCTCAGCTCGCCCCTCGGATTCGCTCGCGGGTTGTCCTACCCCTTTCGTGGGATGCGCTTCGTGTATTTTCGGCATCCGAAGCTCGCACGATATTGGGTGTTTCCCATCTTGATCACAGCCGTAGCGCTGTTCGGCGTCTTCTACGGGGCCGCCAGCTACTACGACGACCTCGGGGAGGCGGTGTGGTCGTGGATGCCGGCGAGTTGGGACGAAGCCACAGGCTGGGTCGCGACGCTCCTCGGTGCGCTTCGGGGGTTCATCGAGCTCTTGTTGGGCTTGCTCCTCGCGCTTCTCGGCCTGGTTCTCGTCGTGATTCTATCGAGCATCGTCGCCGCCCCTTTCAACGATGCCCTCAGCGAGGCGGTCGAGCACATTCTCACGGGCGAGCCCGCTCCGTCGTTCTCGTTCAAGAGGATGGTTGCCGACATCGTCCGAACGATTCGGCTCGAGGCGCTCAAAGTGCTGGTCTACGCCGCGGTCGTGGGGCCGATGTTCCTCGCGTCGTTCTTTGTTCCCGGGGTCGGCCAGCTCATCTCGCTCGTCGGCTTTGCGCTCACGGCAATCTATCTCGGCGTCGACTACGTTGACTGGCCCGCCGCTCGCCGCGGCTGGTCCGTCGCCGACCGCGTGACGTGGACCCGCCAGCGATTGGCCGCAGTGGCAGGCTTTGGGACCGGGGTCTGGGTGCTCTTGTTCGTGCCCCTGGTGAATCTGTTCTTCATGCCCGCTGCAGTTGCGGGAGGCACCATGCTCTTCGTCGCCCTCCAGCCCCCCACCTCCCACCCAACCCCCGCCAGGGGCTAAGAAAAAAGGGGACAGTCCCCTTTTTGCGGGGGTTAAGGCGATAAGTTTTGGGGCAATTCGCCTGGATGCTACCCTGGTTTCCAGGGGTTTTTTGGTTATGCAACGTTCATCGTATGGGGCGTTCTTGGTTGCCGCAGCTCTGCTGCTCGGCACCAGTGTGTACGCCGACAAAGGAAAGGCCAGCAACAAGTCGCCTAGCGCACTCGAAGCGTCGATGGGACAGATTCGGTGGGGTTGGTCGCCGAAGCACGTGTACCGCCATCTGAAGAAGAACATCGAGGAGTCGTACCAAGGGCCGATCTCGAAAACGACCGACGCGATCGAAGAGGATCGACTGCGCCACAAGATGGCCGAGGAGATCCGCCAAATTCGCGACTCCTATTTCGAGTTCGACGGCACGGCGAGCGCATACGACTCCGGCTACCTGAAGGGTGAGTTCACACAACAGAACGGGGAGTCTTTGCTCCAGGTTCGTACCAAGAACACCCACGATTTCTTCTTCTTCATCAACGACCGGCTGTGGAAGCGCTACCGCGCGTTCGACGCTTCGGTGTTTGAAGGCGCGACCTTCACGCAGTTCGGTAACGCCCTTCAGCAGCGGTATGGCAAGGCCAAGAAGAAGAGCGGCGTGCTCGTGCCCGGCAACGAGCCGACGCAGTGGTACCAGTGGAAGGAGCGGCGAGTGCTCGCCCGCGCCGTCGACAACAACGAGTTCTACGGCTTCTACTGCTTGGTCCTCGAGGACCCGAAGACCGTCGCCCGCCTAGATAAGCTGCGAAAGAACAAGCCCGCAGAGGTCGAAGCGGACAAGTCCGTCGTGGACCTGGTCGCCAAGAAGAACGATAACGACCAGAATGCCGACATCGCTGACCGGATCAGCGGCCAAATCCGCCGCCACGATACCCCGAAAGTCAACGAAAAAAAGTAGGCGCCAACGTAGGTGGGGGTAGGGTTTACAGCGCCCTTCGTCCTTCGCTAACTTGATCGATCCCTAGAAGGGGCCCGGGTTGCGTTACCGCCTACGATTTCTACTTCAAGAGTTCGACCTCGATAGAGACGATGTCGTCATCGGCCGAGGGTCGACCTGCTGCGTCACCATCGACGACCCGATGATGTCCCGTGAGCACGTGCGCATCGACCTCTCGGGACCCGAGCCGGTCGTCGAGGACTTGCACAGCCGGAACGGCACGGTGCTCAACGGGCGACCTCTGATCGGCCAGGCCGCGCTCCAGGATGGCGACCGGATCCGAATCGGGACCCAGGAGCTGGTGTTCCTGGCGCTTGGGCGAGAAAAGAGGGCGCAGCGGACGACCGGCGCGCTGACCTTTTGTCCGGGGTGCGCGATTCCCTATCCGAGCGCCAGCCCATCCTGCCCGCATTGCGGCGCCGTTCCGACCGAGCAGGGCATCACGACCGCGGTGCGCGATGTAGCGGCTTCCGGCTGGACGTTTCATCTGCTCTCGCAGGTGGTCGAGAGGACGATCGAGCAAAACCGATTGGCCGACGCCGAACGCATGATGGCGCGAGGCGTGGCCGAGCTCGAAGAGCAGCTTGACGAGGGCGTCGAAGTCGAGCCGAGCCGGGTTCTACGCGTGGCGGAATGTGCAGCGCGCCTCGGTTGTGCCCTTCGCACCGCCCGGTGGCTCGAAGTCAGTGCGCGGCTCCACGATCGGGTCTTCGAGCCGCCCTCCCAGGAAATCCTGACGTTGGTCGACGAATTGCCGAATGATCCGCATTTGAAGGATGCGATAGCGGCTCTGCGTCGCGTGGCGGGCGGATCCTCGGGGCACTCCGGCTGCCGCGCGGTCTAGCTACACGCCTTCGGCGGGCAGTTTGTCCCGCCCCACCACCCCACGCTATCGCCTAATGCGCCGCGACGACCTGCTCTAGACCCTCGAGGCGACGCACCAGGAATCGTTCGGAGGCGCCATAGTCGGACGATTGGCCGTGGATGGTCGACAGGTAGTGCCGCAAGTGCTGAGGCTTCGAGTAGTGAGTGGTTCGAACCAGGCTATGGAGCGCCTCGATGGCTTCGGCGCTCATCAGTCGGCCGGTTGCCGCGTGGATGCGGAACACCCAGTCGATCCACTTCGTATCTCGAAGCCCTTTCGACAGCTCTAGTGCGTAGTCGGTTGCTCCCGCGAACAACGCGTCCGGATCGTCCTTTTCGGAATCACTGAGCGGTAGGTTTTGCAATGCGCGTTCGAGAAGCATCTCGAGGTGTGGAAGCAGCATCCGCTCGGCCTCTTCATAGCGACCCATCGCGATCGCTTTACTTGCGATGCCTCCGATCACGTCGAGCGCGCGCGCGGTTCGCGTGTCCTCTGCGCCCCAAGCGTGAGAGGAGGAGTTGACGCTGCTGCCGTCGTCCCAGGTCTCACTGCCGTCCGAGCTCAAACGCCTGCCGCATTCACCGCAACGACGCTTGGCGACTCCGCTGATCGCGCCGCACGATTCGCACACGATGTAGTCGGCGGTCTCCTTCGTGCCTTCCTTGAGCTTCTCTGCGTCGATCAACACGAGCTCTTGCGAGCCGATGTAGACACGGTCCATGTGCGCCAACCGACGCGGCCCATTGATCCGGATGCCGTTTACCGCGATGCCGTTACGGCTTCCCAG
>JAPUKT010000380.1 GCA_027295555.1 Deltaproteobacteria bacterium | reverse complement strand
GTGGATTGGGTCCCCTCACAAAGGGAGGGGGACCCGAGCCGCTCAGAAAGGAAATCACGATGACCCAAGGGTGATCACACGGACGCTGGCGGTGGCGCTAGCACTGGCGCTGACGCTGACGCTGACGCTGGCGCTGGCACTGGCGCTGACGCTGGCGCTGACGTTGACGTTGACGCTGGCACTGGCGCTGGCACTGACGCTGACGCTCTCCTTCTCGAGGAGTAGGTGACTCGGGCCGCGCCGCAGAGCAACTGGTAGCCGAGGTCGGGTTCGAACCGACACGTCCTTGCGGACACCGGATTTTGAGTCCGGCGCGTCTGCCAATTCCGCCACTCGGCCAGAGAAGCGGCGACTATAGCAGGCCCGCTCGAGCATGCATTCCGGGCAAGGCGCCGGCGAAGTCCCGTGGCCAACGCGGAGCGTCGACTTTACGGGGCGGGTTCGCTAGGCTCGCTCCAACCGGGAAGGGCTCCAATATGACGAAGACGGCGTTCCTAGGGCTGGGCCACTACGTGCCCTCCAAGGTCGTGACCAACGACGACCTGGCACAGATGTTCGACACGAGTGACGAGTGGATCCAACAACGCACGGGGATTAAAGAGCGCCGATACATCGAGGAAAGCGGCATTGGGCCCAGTGATCTCGCGGTCCCCGCAGTCCAAATGGCTTGCAAGAACGCAGGTATCGAGGTTTCCGACATCGACGCGATCATTTTCGCGACGCTCTCGCCCGACTTCAATTTCCCCGGTAGCGGCTGCTTCCTCGGCGACAAGCTGGGCTTGCCCGGCGTTCCCGCGCTCGACGTCCGCAACCAGTGCAGTGGCTTCCTCTACGGCCTGCAGATCGCCGACGCCTGGATCAAGTGCGGCATGTACAAGCGGGTCGCGCTCGTTGGTGGTGAGGTCCATTCCACGGCCCTCGACTTCAGCGATGAGGGGCGCGACGTCACGGTCCTGTTCGGCGACGGCGCGGCTTGCGCGATCTTGGGGCCGATCGAAGAAGGCAACCGCGGCGTGATCGACGTCGAGGTACACGCCGACGGCAGCGGCGCCAAGGACCTTTGGCTCGAAGGCCCTGCAAGCGCCTATAAACCCCGCATCACGCACGAGATGATCGACAACAAGACAGTGCACCCGTCGATGAACGGGCGGCACGTGTTCCGCTGGGCCACGTCGAAGATGCCTGAAGTGAGCAGGTCCGTGCTCGAGCGCAACAACGTCGCAATCGAAGACCTCGATTGGGTGATCCCTCACCAGGCCAACAAGCGAATCAACGAGTTCGTGGCGCAAAAGCTCGAGGTCGCGCCCGAGAAGGTCATCCACAACATCGAGAAGTACGGCAACACCACCGCCGCCTCGATCCCCCTCGCGCTGAGCGAGGCCATTCAAGACGGCCGCGTCAAGGAAGGCGACTTGGTTTTGCTCCCCACGTTTGGGTCCGGATTCACTTGGGGGGCAGCGCTGGTCAGGCTCTAGCAGCCTCCGACGACGGCGGGTAATGGAACAGCCACGAAAGCCCGCATTGCCCAAAGCAGACCGCGTCGCCGTGGTGCTGAATGGCAACGCGAGACAGGTGACCGACGAGCTGGTGGAGATCTTCGATCAGGTCGTGGGGACCGGCGATCTGTTTCTCTCCAAGAGTCTGGAGGAAGCCCGAGGTATCGCCCGCCACATCGTGCAGTCGGGTTATTCGGTCGTGCTGACCGGCGGCGGCGACGGCACTTTTGTGCGGATGGTGACCTCGATCACCCGAGAGGCGACCGAGTGCGGTCAAGAGTCACCGCGCTTCGGTCTCTTGAAGCTCGGCACGGGAAACTCGTTGGCGTGGGCCCTCGGCGCAGGCACGAGCCGCAAAGGGGTGCTCGCTGACCTCGCTCGGCTTCGCCACGACAGCGGACATAAAGACCTCCGCCTCATCGAAGTCGAAGACCTACTCACCCCGTTCGCCGGAGCCGGTTTCGACGCGCTCGGCCTCAAGCATTTCCACGAGGTTCGTTCGATCCTGCGCCATCTTCCTTGGGTCGGAAGACACGCGATGGGCGCAGTGTCGTACGCGATCTCGATTCCAATCCTGACGATTCCCGAGCTGGCTATCCGCCCACGGCTCAAGGTTCGAATCGTCAATCGTGGAGCACCTGCGCAAGAGCTCGATAGGAACGGCCAACCAACGGGCCGCTGCGTCGAGACGGGCGAGACCCTCTTCGACGGCAACTGCATCGCCGCGCTCGTATCGACGATTCCGTACTGGGGATTCGGGTTTCGGATTTTCCCGTTCGCCGACAACCATCCGGAGGACCGCTTCTGTCTGCGAATCGTCGCGGCGCATCCGCTTCACATTGCTGCACACATGCTCAGCGCTTGGAAGGGCACCTACCGCAACGACAACCTGCTCGATTTCTACGTCGACGACATCTCCTTCGAGTTCCCCAAGCCGACAGCCATCGAAATCGGTGGTGATCCCGGGGGGATGACCAAGTCGATGCGAGCGCGGCTCTACCCGGATCCGGTCAAAGTCATCGACTACGACGCTCCGGCGGCGACGGCAGGCCGGCGCTGAGAGACACCGCCCACGTCGGGTTTCGGAAACATTGGTGAATTTCGTTACCTTTCTCTCAGTCGAGCTGTAATAATACAGAAATAGCGATGAGGAGAAAGACGACTTGGACGATGCTGGCGGCCGTAGTCACGGCGGCTGTCCTGATGGCTTATTCGGCGGTTTCCGCCGAGACTGTCGAAGGTTCGGTGCGATCGACCCGTGCCCTGAAAAAGGATTCGACTTCCGGCAAGGACTACTACTGGAAGGTCTGGAACGGTGCGTTGCCCGAGCAAGGCGCCACTGCCACCAACGACGACTTGTTGGCGGTCCTCACGGGGAAGTTCACCGGACCGCCCATCGGCTGCACGTTTAGCTTCCGCGGCGGTGCGCTGGATCCTTCGACGATCGCGGCTAGGTCGGGAACGACTGTGCGCGTCGAGAACCGCGACGCATTCACGCATGAGCTTTCGGTCGACGGCCTTCCGGGCTTCACGCCGCTCGAGTCCGGGCCGGGCACGGTTCGGGCGATCCCGGTTCCCGCGGGAGGTCCGTGGCGCCTCGGTGATCTCTACTACGGCCACGTCGACGGGTATCTGCACTCGATTCGTGAGCTCGTCGCTTGCGCTGCAGTTTCCTCGAGCGGGAAGTTCCGTTTCGAAAACGTGCCACCAGGACCCTACTCGTTGAGGATTCTGCGCGGGACCGAGCAAGTCGCAATCCGTCGAGTGACGGTGCGCGCGAAAAAGACGCTCCAGGTGGATGCGCTAACGGCGAAGAGCGGGAGGAAGTAGCCGATGTTGTCGCGTCTTTGGCACTTGGTTCTCGCGGTCGCTCTGGGCATGGCCTTGGCAGGCGCTTTTCTCAACAAGTCCGCAGCAAGCCGCGAAGCAGAGTTTGAGCTCGAGGAGCAGTTGCGGCGTGATCGCGTCGAAGCCGAGCTCTGGCTTCGCCTGGACGCGCGACTCCGCCTCGACGCACTCGCAGCGCTCGCTGTCGAACCCGAGGTCCGGCAGACGCTTCGCAGCTCGAGCAACAAGCGAGGCACGCCCAGTTTGAGAACACGCAAGCGCCTCAGCAACAAGCTCAACGCGCTCAACGCCAAACTCGAAGAAGGCAAGGGAGACATGGTCTTCGCCGTCGACGCCGAGGGCGAAGTCGTAGCGACGCTCGACAAGAAGGACATGAGCGATCAGCGGCTCGATAAAATGCCGCTCGTGCGAGATGCCCTTCGGGGGTTCATCCGCGACGACGTCTGGGTCTACAACGGTGAGGTGTACCGGATGGCGGCCCGACCCGTGTTCGATGGCGGGCGCTACGTAGGCGCGATCGTCCACGGCATGGTTGTCGGAGACGACCTTGCACGGCGCCTCGGCGAGAAGCTACCGAAGGCAACCGTCGTGTTCTTCTTCGGCGACGAGGTGATCGGGGCGCACACGGGCGGCACGAAGGCTCCGACGCGCAGCGAGGTCAAAAACGGCCTCGCTGGAGTAGTCGCCAACATGTCCGATACCGAGGGCTCGGTAGAAATCGGCGAACGCACCCGGGGGATCGCGTCTCCGATGCGAGGAGGCGCAGCGCACGCAGGGGTCGGTTACATGATCGGGCGCAATGGAAGCCGCGTGGGGCTCGGCGGTCTCTTCGCCAACACCTACTCGGAGGATGTTGCATCGCTTCCTTGGTGGGCGGTGATCGGAGGTCCGCTGGTGCTCCTCGCATTGGGGCTCTTCCTGCTCTACATAGAGCACGACAAGGCCGTCGGCATCTTGCGCAAGGCAAGCGCTGGACTCGCGAAAAGCGAGCTCAGCGACCTTCCCGCTGGCGAGCTGCGCCGTCATTACCGCAATATCGCGGAGAACATGAACACTGCGTTGCGCGCCGGAGTCGGCTTCAAGAAAGACGCGGAGAAACGCGCCTCACTCGACCTGGACGACATGCTGAGCTCCACGCGCGACAGCGCGGACACGGGCTACTTCGGGTTCGGAGAAGAAGTGCCCACTGCACGGCGCGCTTCGGTAGACGAAGCGATCGAGAGCAAACCCGTTGAGGCAAAGCCTGCTGGGCCGTTTCAGCCGATCGGCACGACCAATGGGAGTGCCGCTACCAAGACAAGTGGGACGCCGACTGCGCGGCCGGAGGGGACGACGACCGCACGGCCGAAGGAGACTCCGACCGCGGGGTCCAACGGCGGGCCAACATCACGGCCAAGTCGCTCGCAGTCGTCACGCCCACCGGCGCTGATGCCACGGCATCGCCAGGCACCAGCCGCGCGAGCCGAGAAAGATCTGACGCCTCCGCCGGACGACCCGCCGACTCGCCCACGCGCGATCGTCGACGAGTACGGTGGGTCCGACGATAGCTTCGGCGATGCAGAGGCGTCGACACAGGTCACGCACATCCCGCAAGAGCTGCTCGAGGAGTCGGGCCCGGGCGAGCAAGGCGAAGAGGCTCACTTCCGTCAGGTGTTCGACCAGTTCGTCGCCACTCAGAAGGAATGCGGCGGTCCTGTGGCCGGCCTCACCTTCGACAAGTTCGCCAGCAAACTTCATGCCGCTCGTGACCAGGTCATGAAACAACACAATGCGGCGTCGGTTCGCTTCACGGTGTACGTGAAAGAAGGGCGCGCGGCGCTCAAAGCGAGCCCCGTCAAGCAATGAGTTGACCACCGGTAGGCCCGGCTCTACCTTGTTGGATGGTCCCTCTGTTGTGCAGGTGAGGAAGGAGTAGAGAATCCCTGACTAGGTCGAATAGGGAACTTCAGCGTACGTGGTGTGCGGACCCGGCTAGCTTCATCGGGGGGCCTTAAGCGTACGGTATCTGTTCCCACCTACTAGTACGGTAGGGGTTCGACTCGACATAAATCCCACGGCACGACGGTCAGGACTGCTTTTTGAGGCCCCGTAGAGCGACTTCGTCGCCACGGGGCTTCAGGGCTTAACGGGGTTAGTGGCGCTGACACTGGCGCTGTCGCTGGCGCTGACGCTGGGGGTGGCGGTGTCTCTTGACGGGGTGCCGTGAGGCGGGCCAGGGGGACCCCCAGCCTTAACCACCCGGGCTTGCGGTCGTATTCGCCTTCTTCCA
>JAPUKT010000038.1 GCA_027295555.1 Deltaproteobacteria bacterium | reverse complement strand
TCCCGCCGACAGCGTGCAGGTCTTCCATGACGTATTGACCACTCGGCTTGAGGTCGGCGAGACGGGGGATGCGATCGCTCACCGCCTGGAAATCGTCGATCGTGAGCGGCACCTCGACCGCCCGTGCCATCGCGATCAAGTGCAGCACCGCGTTCGTCGAACCGCCGAGCGCCATGACGGTCACGATCGCATTTTCGAACGCCTCGCGCGTCATGATGTCGCGCGGTTTGATGTCTCTTTCCAAGAGCAATCGCACGGCCGCGCCCGCGCGCAGGCACTCCTCTCGTTTGCCCGGGTCCTCAGCCGGCGTCGAAGAGCTGTAGGGGAGGGACATCCCCATTGCCTCGATCGCCGAAGCCAAAGTGTTGGCCGTGTACATGCCGCCGCACGCTCCGGCGCCGGGACATGAATGTTCGATGATGTCGAGGCGCTTGTCCTCGTCGATCTTGTGTGCGAGGAGCTCTCCGTAGGATTGAAACGCCGACACCACGTCGAGTTTCTCGCCTGCGTTGCCGCGGCCCGCCCGAATCGTACCGCCGTAGACCATCAGCGCCGGTCGGTTCAAGCGGCCCATTGCGATCATGCATCCCGGCATGTTCTTGTCGCACCCGGGGATCGAGATGTTGGCGTCGTACCACTGTGCGCTCATCACGGTTTCGATCGAGTCGGCGATGAGGTCGCGTGACTGCATCGAATAGCTCATGCCGTCGGTGCCCATCGAGATCCCATCCGACACGCCAATGGTATTGAACCGCATCCCGACGAGACCCGCATCTTCGACGCCCTGCTTCACCACTTCGGCGAGGCCGTTGAGATGCATGTTGCAGCTGTTCCCCTCGTACCAGACCGCAGAGATGCCTACCTGGGCCTTGTCCATGTCGGCCCAGGTGAGTCCCGTGGCGTGAAGCATCGCCTGCGAGGCGCCCTGCGCGGGTGACTGGGTGATACGGGCGCTGTACTTGTTGAGTTTTTCGGTCATCGGGGGCTGCGGAGTCTAACCCCGGGGTAACCACCAAGCCACGGCGCTGCTTCCTTGACTCGGGTCAGCCTTCGCCCTACGTCTCTTCAAGAACTTTTGAAGAAACTGAGCGTCCCGGTGTCCATCGCAGCAGCAAAACGCCCAGAACCGAATGATTCCCGCCCTTTGTGGCGTGAGGCCGAGCTCAAAGCCGCCCACGCCATGGGGCAGCTGATGTCGCCGAGTCGATCACATGCTGCAGCGACTTTCCCGCTTGAGTGCGCTATCACGGGCCGGCGAACGGCTCGTCGGGCTCCTCGTGGCTGGGCGAATGATCGATCCGGCCGACCTGCAAGGGGCTGAAGAGCAAGGGCAATGAAACGGGCAAGAGTCACCGGAGGTATGCGATGTCGCTGATAGCAGCGGTTCGAAACGATTCGTCGTCCGATGTGCTGACCAGCCTGCAAGCGGTCTGCGATTCCCAGGGATTGGTCGATCTTTCTGCGCGCCTCGCGGATCTCGCCGACTTCGTGAAGTGGGATATGAGCGCCCTCGAGGAAGCGATTCAGAGTTTGCCCGCAGGTGAGTCCGTGGTGCACAAGAGCGCCCATCATCTTCTCGAGACCGCCGGCAAGCGACTACGCCCAATGTGTGTCGTGCTTGCTTCTCGACTCGGCAACGGGCTCGACGATAGGACTCGTGATTTCGGCGTTGCGGTCGAGCTCGTGCACTGCGCGACCCTGCTCCACGATGATGTGGTCGACCTTGGCGATCAGCGGCGCGGCGAGCCCGCAGCCCGAACGCTGTATGGCAACGCCGCATCGATCTTCGCCGGAGACTGGTTGCTCGTCGATGCGCTCCGTCGTGTGCGCGCAGCGGAAATGCCTGATGTTCTCGTCCGCCTTCTCGACATCATCGACGAGATGATCTTTGCCGAGGCCATTCAGCTCGAGAACCGAGGTCGCATCGATGCTCGCATGCAGACGTACATGCAGGTCGTCGAAGGCAAGACCGCGGCGCTGTTCCGTTGGGCGATGTTTGCTGGAGCACGCGCTGGGGGCTTGCCGGGGGACGCGTGCAAAGCGCTCGAAGAATACGGGATGCATCTCGGCGTCGCCTTTCAACTGGTCGACGACTATCTCGATTACGCGGGTGAGGGGTCGACGATCGGGAAGTCTCCTTTTGCCGACTTGCGCGAGGGCAAGATGACTCACCCTGTGATCGTCGCGCTCGAGCGGGATCCCTCCTTGCGCCCCGTGCTCGAAGAGCTGGTTGCGGGTCCCGCAGCCGCAATCCCCGAAGGGCCACGCCTGCGCCTATTGGAGGCGCTCGAGCAGACGGGCGCTCTCGAAGTGACCCGCGAGCTCGCCATCGGTAAAGCGGAGGCAGCGTGTTCGGCTCTGGCTGGCCTGCCAGAGGGCCGCGCGCGTGATGCATTGTTTACGGTGGCCCGCGCCACCGTCCGCCGGGAGTCTTAGCGGAGTGAACGAAGAAAGAGGCATGAATGTCTGACCAACCCCCAAGCGTGACGAGCCGGATCCCGGGTTTCTATCGCGAACGTATTGAAGATCGGCTTCGTACGATGATCGAGACCGGCCTTCTCTCCGAAAAGTCGACGCAGCACCTCCGCGACGGTGGGCAACTGACACTCGAAGTCGCCGATCGCATGAGCGAGAACGTCATTGGGGTTCACGGCCTTCCCTTGTCGATCGCCCTCAACTTCCGGGTGAACCACCGGGACGTTCTGGTTCCGATGGCGGTCGAAGAGCCGTCGGTGGTTGCAGCTGCGTCGAATGCAGCCCGTCAGGTACGGATGACCGGCGGGTTCTTCGGGGAAGCGACCGCCCCGATCATGACCACACAGGTGCAGTTCGACGACGTGCCCAACCCGCAGGAGGCCAAGGCGCGCGTCGAGGCCGAGCGAAAGCGGATTTTCAAACTCGCTGACGAGGCGATTCCGGGGATGGTGAAGCGTGGCGGTGGCTGCCGCGACATGGACGTCCGGGTCCTCGACGAAGAACATGGGGTGCTCGTCGTTCATCTCTACGTCGACGTCGGCGACGCCATGGGCGCGAACGTCGTGGACGCCGTTGCAGAGGCCGTGGCTCCGGAGATCCGCGAGTTCACCGGGGGGTCGGTTGGGCTTCGCATTTTGAGCAACCTTGCGATACGCCGCAGGGTGCGGGTGCACTGCGAGGTCAGCGCGGACGCCCTTGGCGGCCCCAGCTTGGCCGAAGGGATCGTGAAGGCGAGCAGGTTCGCCGAGCTCGATCCCTATCGCGCCGTTACGCACAACAAGGGCGTGATGAACGGCGTCGACGCGGTTGCCCTAGCGATGGGGCAGGATTGGCGGTCGATCGAAGCGGGCGCGCACGCGTTTGCTTCCGTGACGGGCGCTTACAAGCCATTGGTGGTCTGGCGCCGTACCGAAAGCGGCATTCGTGGCGAGCTCGACATGCCTCTTGCGGTTGGGATCGTCGGTGGGTCGACACGCGTACATCGCGGCGTTCGCGCGGGCTTCGAGCTCATGGGCGTGAAGTCGGCGGGCGAGCTTGCCATCGTGATGGCTGCCGCGGGGGTGGCCTCGAACCTGGCTGCGCTGCGAGCGCTTGCCGGGGAGGGGATTCAACGCGGTCACATGCGTCTCCATTCCCGAAAGCAGGAGGTGCAGGACAACGCGCGCCCTGAGACGCAGAAGGTCGAACGAGGTGGTCAGTGAGCGAAGCGGTTCACCAGACCTCGTCCCCGAACCCAGGCTCCGGGGAGATGTTCGACCAAATCGCAAGTCGGTACGATCTCCTCAACCGTTTGATGTCGATGGGGATCGACAAATCATGGCGCCGTAAGACGGTCGCGGCAATGGAGCTTCCCCCGAACGCGCGGGTTCTCGACCTGGCGACCGGCACCGGCGACCTCGCATTGATGATCATACGGTTGCATCCCGATGCACACGTCGTGGGGAGCGACCCCTCGAGGCGCATGCTCGAAGTCGGCATCGAAAAGGTGAAGCGGGTCGGTCTCGCGGATCGGGTCGAGCTTCAGGAAGGCGATGCGCAAGCGCTGCCATTTGCCGACGACTCCTTCGACGGCTGCTGCATCGCGTTTGGGATTCGCAACGTTCCCGACCGCAGCGCAGCGCTCGCCGAAATGGCGCGGGTCACGAAGCCTGGTGGTCGGGTGGCCATTCTCGAGCTTTCCGAACCCCGTGTCGGTCTCCTGAGTCCCCTCGCGCGCTTCCACGTGCGCCAGGTAGTTCCCAGACTGGGCGGGATGCTCTCTGGCTCGCGCGAATATCGATACCTCCAGCAATCGATCGCAGCATTTCCGCC
>JAPUKT010000379.1 GCA_027295555.1 Deltaproteobacteria bacterium | reverse complement strand
CGTCCATCTCCTCAGCGACGAGCCACTACAGAGCTACTTCGAAGGCGAAGGCGAAGGCCCTTACCGATTCTGTGCGCCGGGCGCCGACTTCGACGCTGTCACGTGCGCAGAGGCCGTTCTCGTCTGCACCCCGGACACGGTCGACACTGACGAAGTCAGGTGTGCAGAAATCAGCAACCTCCCCACGCCTTGAGTAAGGGGAGAGTCCCCTTTGTGAGGGGCTAATTCCAGCGGTAGCCTTCCATTGTTTGCTTTGCGGAGTAGCGAGGCTCGAAGCCTGTGGCTTCGACGAAGGCCTTGGTGTCGATGACGATCGGGTACTTCACGTGCGCGATGGCGTCGTCGGGTAGGTAGGGGAAGCCGAAGCGGCCGAGGACGCTCGAGTAGAGGGGTTCGGGGATCGGGATGCCGCGGTTGCCGGTCGCCGAGACGACGGTCGATAGCGGGACCGGCGGAGGGCCCGCGACATTGAACACACCTCGGAGTCGTTTTTCGACCGCCAAGGTAATCGCCTCCTCGGCGTCCCACTCGTGCATGAGTTGGTAGAGGGGATCGAAACCCATCACCGTCGGCACGCGGCTCTTCGAGAGGAAACCCGCGAGTGTGCCGCCACGGCTTGGACCGAGGAAGTAGCAGAGGCGCAGGACGACCGTGTCGATCTCCGGCCATCGCCAGAGCGCGCTCCCAGCGTACAGATCGGCAGCCACCAAGTCGGCCAGCTCTTTGAAAGCCGCACCCGCCAAAGGGGGCTCATCTTCGGTGTGGTAGAGCGGGGAGTCCGGGGTTGCCCCGTACACGGTGTGCCGGCCCACGAACACCGCCTGGCCCACGCCGTAGTCGTGACAGTACTCGAAGAGCTTGCGGGTGCCGCCCAAGTTGATTCGGTAGCGTTCCTCGGTGTCTGTCGTTAAGTGCGTTACGGTCGCCATGTGAACGAGCGCATCGGGTCTTGTCGTGCGAAACACATCTTCGGCTGGACGCTTGCGGATGTCGGCTTGGTGCATCTCGACGCCTTCGGGCACATCAGGCCAAGGACGGCGATCAATGCCGATGACGTGATGCCCGCGTTGCACGAGTCGGTATGCAACACCCCGTGCCAACGTTCCACTGATTCCGGTGATCAAGATCTTCATCGTGAGCTGTCTTCCTTCGGATCGCGCATCTTCGCGAACATGAATGCTTGGGGTCGCGCGTCGAGTCCGGTGCTGATCAACCGCGCCATCGAGGCCCGGACTTGGTCGATGTACTCTTGAACGACGTGGTCGGGCTCGGATCCGTCTCCCTCGAAGTGCATGGGTGGGCCGTAGTACACCTGACAGGCAACGGGCAGTGGAAAGAAGATGAGCTGAGGCGCGATCGGCACGAACGGCCCGTTCAAGAGCTTGGCGAGCCACTTGATGTGATAGAGCTGCGGGAATGCTTCTTCGCCGCCAATGAAGGCGCACGGAATGATGGGTGTGCCGGTCTTGAGGGCGAGTCGCATGAAGCCGGTGCCAAAGCGGACGAGCTTGTAGCGATCTTTGTAGAGCTTGCCGGCACCGCGTGCGCCCTCGGGAAACACTAGGACGAGACGCTCGTCGTGGAGCAACTGCTCGCCGTGCTCTGGCAAGCCGGTGAGATGCCCGAGCTTCGCGAGTGCGACCGAGGCGAATGGGGATCGCGTGAGGAAATACTCGGCCATCCCCTGACCGAGGCGGGGCGCCTCATCGTTGAGGATGAGCGAGGTGAAGATCATGGCGGCGTCGGCACCGATGCCGCCAGAGTGGTTTGCAATGATGAGCGCGCGCCCCTCCGGCGGGATGAAGTCCATCCCGAACGCACTCACCTTGAGGTAGTGCCGATACAAGTACGCCATCGGCGAGTAAGCGAAGACCAGCGCCTTTTTCGACAGGCCGAATCGATCGAAGCCGTAGTCGTCGAACTCGATCGGAAGCCGGTCGACGTTCAGGCGAACTTGTTCATCATCGAAAAGCGACATTGGTTTCTCTCAAGACCCCGGTTTCGACTCCCCTTCGTTTGGAAGCGAAGGGTCGGGGCGCAAGTCGTCCGGTGGCACCGTGTCCCATTCGATCTTTTCAGTGACGAACGTGTGTACCGGCATTTCCATTCCGCCTGGCATCAAGGCGAAGATCGCTATCTCCTTTGCGACCTTGACGCCCCCGAAGTCCGCGTAGTCCCCGTAGCGTGCCGAGCCGACCACGGCGCCCCCTTGGTCTCGAACGGTGAAGTCCGCACGGGCCAGAAGCCCCGTTCCCGGGTCGATCCAAAGCACGTATTGGTCTACCCCGGGCACTGGTTGAGTGGTGTCCCAGCTCGTGAAGAGCAGGTCATACGTCTTCCCTTCCCAAACACCCTGGCCGGCGTCGAGTGCAACCGTGGCTGATCTCATGCGAAGCGGTAGCTCCAGGAAGTAGTGCGTCGTCGGGACGACGAACTCGACCGTGGCATCCTGCTCGAACACCGGTTCCTCGCCGGGCTCCGCAGTCCACGTCTTCCAGTCTTGAATCCCCCAGCGATCGCCCTTGTCGGGGCCGCTGAGAAGCTCGAGCTGACCGGTCCATGCACCTCGGATGAAGTGACCATGGAGCGCTTGTGGCGACTCCTCCCAATGCATCACGAACCGCTTGATCATGTCGCCGTACCAAACGTCTTCCATAGTGACGTCCATGACCCGATAACCCAGCCAGGCATCCAACCCGTGGCCGGCGGCTAGCGCTTCAAGCCGTTTGGCGCCGGCTTCACGCGCGGCAGGGGTATCTTCGACGAGAGAGTCCGGACGCAGATCGGCGAGATAGAGATAGTTGAATGCGGTGCCGCCGATCAACGCCACCACGGCGAAGATCAGAAGCCCCTTCAGCCAACCTCGACGGCCCGATCGACTCATAGTCCGACCCTCGGGCTACTTCTTCCAGAGGGGGCGCTTGAAGCACCAAAGAGTCGAGTTGGCGCTGCCGGCGGAGGTCACGAGCTCCCAGCTCTGTTGCCCCATCTTGTTCGAGCGCTCGGTCACTTGCGTCACCCCGGACGCCTCGAAGCACTGGTACTGCCACTGATTCCTCTTGGGGGTGTCCGCGGCGACCGGGCCGATTTGGGTAGCGAACACCCCGGCAACGAACGCACCAACCACGAATACGACGACGATGATGGCTCTCATCTGCATACCTCCTCAGATCGCCGCTTATAACACGCAGCCTCAGTTCGTTCTCCGGGGTCGTTGCATCCCCGGGCAATGGCGTCTAGGAAAACACCATGCGCAACCCCAAGGATTTCTTCAAACCCATGGCGATAGGGGCTCCGGAGCCCGTGCGGGAGATCCCATTTCGGCCCTCACGGATGATCCACTTCTTCGACCCGAGCAATCGCAAGATGGCCGCCAAGGTCCCGAGCATGGCCGAGACGTGCGACGTGCTCCTCGGGAATCTCGAAGACGCGATCCAAGCCGAGAACAAGATCGCGGCGCGCGAGGGGTTCGTGAAGATCGCCAAGGAGAACGACTTCGGGGATTGCCAGCTTTGGACTCGCGTCAACAGCCTCGACAGCCCCTGGTTCCTCGATGACATGACCGAGATTGTGCGAGAGGTCGGCGACAAGGTCGACGTGATCATGATCCCCAAAGTCGAAGGACCCTGGGACATCCACTACGTCGACCGCTTGCTCGCGCAGCTCGAGGCGCGGGCCGAGCTGAAGCGTCCGATCTTGGTGCACGCGATCTTGGAGACCGCCCTCGGCGTAGCCAACGTCGAGGAGATCGCAGGGGCGAGCCCACGCATGCAGGGGATGAGCTTGGGCCCCGCGGATCTTGCGGCGTCACGTCGCATGAAGACGACGCGCGTCGGCGGCGGTCACCCCGGCTACTTGGTGCGCACGGATCCGGACCCGGACAATCCCGACGCGCCGCGCGAGACCGCCCAGCAAGACCTCTGGCACTACACGATCGCACGCATGGTCGATGCGTGTGTCGCGAACGGCATCTTCCCGTACTACGGCCCGTTCGGAGACATCCGCGACACGGTCGCCTGCGAAGACCAGTTCCGGAACGCCTTCTTGCTTGGTTGCGTGGGCACTTGGTCCCTTCACCCCGTGCAGATCGACATCGCAAAGAAGGTGTTCATCCCGCACGTCTACGATGTGCTTTGGGCGAAGCGAGTCATCGAAGAGATG
>JAPUKT010000378.1 GCA_027295555.1 Deltaproteobacteria bacterium | reverse complement strand
TCTTCGTGTTTTGGAGATCGAGGAAATCACGACCATTCCGCATGTGCCCGTGTCCCATCCGTTTGTTGAAAGGTTTGTCACTTCTCATGGGGATGATCCCAATATTCTCATCACCTTGATCCCGCTCCCGGGACCCGTGGTTCAGATAGCATGATTCAGTGTTCTAGGACTGCATTTTTCTCCTTCGCAAACGTGTCAGGATGCGCTTTCTGATCCCGACTCCGCGGTGCCGCGCGCAGCGAGGGCAAGGGCGCGCAACCCAGCTGAGGGAGGCGGAGATGTACATGCGCCCCTTGCGCTCGAGAGCACGGCGCCATCCTCTCGGGATCGGGGAGCGCATTCCCCGCCTCACAACGAGCGTCTCCGCTTGGGGGAGCGCGGCGCCTTTTTCTTCGCCTTCTCCCGATCCGGTCGTTGTTGATCGCGGTAGGACTCTCCCTCGATGGGGATCTGGTAGGCGTTGTGGGCCAGGCGATCGAGCGCACTTTGAGCGAGGATCGGATCGTCGAACAACCCGATCCACTCGTCGGTCGTTCGGTTACTGGTCACGATCGTGGAAGCGCGTCGATGCCGTTCGATGATCACCTCGTAGAAGTCGCTCGACTGCTCGGCCGTGAGGCGCCTGAGCCCGAAGTCATCGACGATGAGGAGGTCCGGTGCAAGCAGACGCCGCAGGACCTTCTCCGTCGAGTGGTCGGCTCGCGATTGGTGGAGTGCTCGGAACATGTGATCGGCGCGCAGGAACAGGACCGGGTGTCCTGCGCGACAAGCCGCGTGGCCGAGCGCTGAAGCGAGCAGCGTCTTCCCGACGCCGACGGGTCCCAGAAAGATCACGTCCTCGTTGCGTTCTAGAAAGCCGAGGCCGAACAGATCCTTGACGCGGTCGCGATCAAAGGTCACTGGGGTGTCCCAGTCGAAGCCCTCCAAGGTCTGCTCCTCCTCGAATCCTGCGCGCTGCAACCGCATCGACAGGCTCTTGTGGTCGCGCCGGTCGATTTCGTCTTGCAGGGCGAGTTCGAGGAACTCCAGCTCACTGAGTTTCGTCTTCCTCGCGTACGCCACCCGGTCGGGGAGCGTGGCGAGAAGTCCCGAGAGCTTCAGGCGTTTCATCACGGTCTTGAGCGATGCTTTGATCTCCATGGGTTTCCTCCTTAGCGTTGTGGTTGAAACTGTTGTCCGGGCGCTGGAAGCGCGTCGGTGTGGGGAGTAGAAGGAGCTGGCCGCGTGGGGCGCCAGGCTCGGTGGTGGCGTCGCGTTCGAGCGCTGCCTTCACCATGTCTTCGACCCGCTTGACGTTGTAGAGCTCGAAGTACACGGCGCGGCGGCACGCGGCATCCAGTCGCTCGCGGCCGTACTTATTGGAAAGCCGAAGCAACTTCTGCCCTTGGCGCAGCTTGGCCCAGGGGAAGTCGCCAGCAAGCAGCTTCTCGAGGAAGCGGCCGATGTGGGTTCCCTGGCGCTGTCCCTCGCGGATCAGGGCGTCGGGATCACGGCGGGCATAGGTCGCGAGTTCTTCGGGGTAATCGTTGTAGTCGGTCGAACGCTTTCCCTCGCCGACGCGTTCATGGGTCTTGACGAGTTCACCGTCGACGTAGATCCGCACGAGCTTCGAGTCGCCCCGCACCCATACCTGCTTCCCCACGTGCCGCGTGGGAGCGGAGTAGAAGCCCTTGAGAAACTGGACGTGGTGGTCCGGGTGAACCTTGCACTGAGACCAACTCGGCGGATCGAAAGGCTCTTTCGCGAGAGCGATGAGCTTGGGATGCTCTTCGTTCTCGAACACCACGCGGGGGCGACGGCGGGTGGTACCGTGGACGCGTTGGCCCGCCGTCTCGAGGCACCAGCGGATCGCTTCGCGTTGTACATGATCGCGGTCGAGCCAGCTCTCTCCACGAAAGAAGCTCTCGCGCATGTACTGAACGCCGCGTTCGACAACGGGCTTCCCAGTCGGCGACCGCGGTACAGCGGCGTCGATCACGAAACCTCGGTACCCCGCGTACTCGGCAAATGTGCGCTGGAAGATCGGGTCGTAGCGATCGGCCTTCGTCACCGCTGCCTTGAGGTTGTCGAGCACTACGCGAGCCGGGCATCCTCCAAAAAACGCCCACGCCTCCTCGAGACCTGCGATCAGATCCGGGACCTTCTGCGACGGCGTCACGTAAACGTACTGATGACGGCTGTAGACCAGCGTGACGATCAGCGCGTGGTGGACACGCCGTCGCTCACTTGCGGGGTCCCACACCAGCCCCAACTTTCCGAAGTCCACCTCGGCGAGTTCACCAGGGTCGACGTCGGCACGTCGCACTGTCAGGCGGCGCCGATCCGCGAAGCCGCACCGTTCGACCGCAAAGCGGTGCAATGAGCTGTACGGGACCACGACACCCTTGCGGGCCAGCAACTGCTGGACCTTGGTCAGTCGTAGCCCGCGGCGCTCATCCTCCGGCGACAGCCAGGCTTCAATCTGCGCGCGGTGGGGCAACAGTCGCGCCTGGCTCTCGCCCGGCGACGCTTCGTCTCGCACGGGGCGGACCTGGGTCGCGATCTCGCGCGCGAGACCCTCGCCGGGTTCGCCGTCGCAAGGTTGCCAGCCGCTGTGGCGTGCGACTTTCAGCCAACGGCGGATCGTACTGCGACTGTGACCCGTTACCCGGCTAATCGCGCGTTGCCGCTCGCCGCGCGTAGCCCGCCGCAATACATCCAGAAT
>JAPUKT010000377.1 GCA_027295555.1 Deltaproteobacteria bacterium | reverse complement strand
GCCCGGGAAACGCCAGGTCCTCGAGATAGCGAGCGAGGGTGCTACATCCGGCTGCGTTGTGAGCAGCGTCGAAAAGGAACGCGGGGCGATCACGGTGCCATTCGAGTCGGCCCGGCCACTTCGCTCGGCGGAGACCCTGACGGATGTTCTTCTCCGAAACTTCGAATCCGCGACCGCGGAGCTCTTCGACCACCGCCAAGGCGCAGGCCGCATTGTCGCTCTGGTAGCGGCCGCGTAAGCCTAGTCGCAAGCCGCTCCAGTTGCGTTCGCCGACCCGCGCTGAGAGCGTGCCGTTGTCCCACCGAACCTCGAAGTCGCGATCGATCCACCGAAGCGGCGCTCCGGCAGCCCGCGCGCGGCGACTTAGGATGCGCCGCACACTGCTGTTCCGCGCACCCACCACACACGGCACGCCCGGCTTGAGCACCCCGGCCTTCTCGCCGGCGATCTTCGACAAGGTGTCGCCGAGAATGCGCTGGTGCTCGAAGCTGATGTTGGTGATGACCGAAACCTCGGGCGTCACGATGTTGGTCGCGTCGAGCCGACCGCCGAGGCCCACCTCGAGGACGACCATTTCGCACTCCGCATCTCGAAACGCCTCGAAAGCAAGCAGGGTCGTGTATTCGAAGAAGGTGAGGCAGGGAAGCCTGGTGTCCGCTCGAAGCTCTTCGATCCGTCGGACGGCCTCTCGCTCGCTGATCGGTCGGCCGTCGATTCGAACTCGCTCTACGTAGCGCTGCAGGTGCGGGGATGCGAACTGCCCCGTGCGGTAGCCAGCCGCTCGAAGCACCGCTTCAACCATGGTCGCGACGCTACCCTTCCCGTTCGAGCCGGCTACGTGCACGTAGCAGAGGCCGCGCTCTGGGTTTCCACGGACCTTCGCAGCCTGCACCACGCGATCGAGCCCGAGCTTGATGCCGCGTGACTCCAAGCCATAGAGCCAGCGCAACGCTTCCTGGTACTGGGTCACCCTGACAGATACTCGACGAGGCGGGCGATGTTGCCTCGCATGTCTTGACGCGTGGAGATCATGTCGATCATGCCGTGCTCGAGAAGGAACTCGGCGCGTTGAAACCCTTCGGGCAGCTTCTGACGAATGGTGTCTTCGATGACGCGTGGGCCCGCGAAGCCGATGAGCGCACCGGGCTCGGCGATGTTGACGTCGCCCTGGAGCGCAAAGCTTGCTGCGACACCTCCGGTCGTCGGATTGAGCAAGACACTGATGAACGGTGCTCCTGCGGCGCGGACTTTGGTTCGCGCGGCCAGGGTCTTGGCCATCTGCATGAGCGAGAGCGAGCCCTCTTGCATGCGAGCACCCCCGGAGCACGACAGAAGCACGACCGGCTGCTTCTTCTCGGCACCGCGTTCCATCATCCGTGTGATGACCTCGCCCACGACCGAGCCCATCGAGCCACCCATGAAGCGAAACACAAACACTCCCAGCTGCACCAGGCGGCCTTCGATCTGTGCTTCACCCGCGAGAATCGCGTCATTCACTCCGGTTTGGCGTCGCGCCATCTCGATGCGCGCTGGGTAAGCCTTCGAGTCCACGAACGCCAGCGGGTCTCTCGCGATGAGCTCGGTGTCTAGCGCCGTCCACGTACCTTCGTCGGCGAGGAGCTCGATCCATCGCTCGGCCGCGAGGTGGAAGTGAAAACCGCATGCGGGGCAGACCTCGAGGTTGCGTTCGAAGTCTTCTTTCTTCACTGCGTCGCCACACGCGTCGCACTTCCGGAAGAGCCCTTCACCGAGCGTTTTCTTCTCGGAGGCATCGACCCCCGCTTTGGTCTTGACGAACTCCGTCACGGCGTGTGGCTAGCATGAAGCCTCGGGCCGAGCGACCCGTGTGGCCCGCTCAGGCAGGCTCGCGCGCAATAATTACCGAAAGGTGACGCCCAGTTTCGCCTCCGTCACGACGGTGGGAAAAAAACCGGCCTTGATCGGTGTACGTACATCCCCCGACGTCGTCGATCGCGTCATCAGGAACCCCCGCGCTGCGAAGTTGAATGCGAATCAGCGAGGCGAGATCGCCGCGAGGCTTGGCTTCGGCGCGATCGATGACTTCGTTGCCACCCGCGGCGCGTTCCATTTCGGCGGCAACTTCCTCTCCAATCTCGAATGCAGCGATTCGGATGTGAGGGCCGATCGCTACGGCGAGCTCACCTGGGTCGTGCTCGAGGGTTTGGATCGCCGCTGGAACGACCCCCGCGACTGCACCGCGCCAACCCGCATGCGCGGCTGCAACGTGACCGCTTCGTGGGTGGGCGATCAACACCGGCACGCAGTCGGCCGCACGCACGGCAACGCCGTATCCAGCAAAGCGAAGGATGAGCCCGTCGCCTTCGGAGTCGACGAGCGTTTCGGGGCGATCGTCTTGGGAAATCTCACGCACCCACTTGCCGTGAACCTGTCGCTGCTCAAAAAGGCGATCGCCGGAAAGCGCGAGGGTTCGCGCAAAGCGTGCGCGATTCTCGCGGACGGCGGCGTCGGCGTCCCCGAGGTGAAAACCAAGGTTGAGCGTGTCGTACGGTGCTCGGCTTACGCCACCCGTGCGCGTTGCAAACCCGTGACGGAATCCATACCGATCCAGAAGGGTCGAACGCAAAGCACCCACATTTTGTTCTATACCATGACGACGTTGCGCGGGCTGCCCGTCCAAGCTAAGAGGGGCGTCTTCGTGAACAGACTTGGAGATAGCTTATGCATAGATTTCCTTCCGAGGAATGGACTGAGGCGTATAAGAACGCCATCAACAGCAGCCGCGCGTACCGCAAAGCGGGGAAGCCTTGGACATTCGGCGCGGTGGCGATGGTCGTTCAAAGCGATCCGTCACTCGGCATCGAACAAGACACCGGGATGATCCTGGACGTGCACGAAGGCGAATGTCGCGGCGCGCGATTCGTCGAGGGCATTGGAAGCCCCGAGGACGCTGCATTCGTGATCGTCGGGTCGTATCAACGTTGGAAAGAGGTGATCGAGGGCAGGCTCGACCTAATCAAAGGCATGATGGAGGGCAAGCTGAAGCTCACCAAAGGGCACCTGCCCACCTTGATCCGATGCGTAGAGTCCTCCCGGCAACTCGTAATGAGTGCCAGCCAGGTCCCCACGAAATTCCTCGACTAGGGTGACGGGCCAACTTGACACGCGGCTCGTCCCGATTACTTTCCGGCTCCTGAGCTCCTTGCGGAAGTGGCGGAACTGGCAGACGCGCTAGACTAAGGATCTAGTGAGGTAATACTCGTGGAGGTTCGAGTCCTCTCTTCCGCACCCAGTGATTTCGGCAGCTTGCGCGATCAGCTCCGCCGTTGTTGGGGCGGCCTCAGCGGGACTGGTGAAGAAACTGGTGCGAAATAACACCGCCTGCGCTTCCTCGAGATTGGAATGCAGGTACTCCTTGGTGGTCGTGACGTGCTTGTGGCCCATCAGATAGGCGA
>JAPUKT010000376.1 GCA_027295555.1 Deltaproteobacteria bacterium | reverse complement strand
ACTGGGCTGCGTTCAAGGTTCCGTCCCTCCGCAACGTGTCGAAGAGCGCGCCATACTTTCACGACGGATCTGTGCCTACCCTCAAGGACGCAGTTCGGTTGATGGCGTCGGGCGGCATCGACAACAAGAACAAGACCTCGTTGCTGGCGGACCGCGGGCTCGCCGATGAAGAAATCGATGCGCTGGTCGCCTTTTTGGGGGCGCTCGACTGCCCGCGCACACTCGAAACGCCAGAGCTTCCGAAGTAGGGCATGAGGCAAGGACTTCGCTCATGACCGATCATGGTGTTCCGGAGTTGGGCCCGCTCGCGGTGCTCGAAGGCGTTTGGGAGGGAGACAAGGGCGCGGATGTTGCCCCTGACGACGACCGCACGCAGGTCGAGCGCAACGCGTTTCGGGAGCGAATGATCTTCGAGTCAACCGGGCTCGTGGAAAACCACGAGCAGTCCCTTTACGGCTTACGGTATTCGAAGGTTGCATGGCGGCTCGGCGCTGACGAGCCGTTTCACGAAGAGGTCGGTTACTGGCTGTGGGATCCGAACGCACGGCAAGTGATGCTCACCTTCAACATTCCGCGCGGCATCACCGTACTGGCGGGCGGAAGCGCCGAGCCCGACGCCAAGAGCTTCCGGCTCGAGGCTGAAGTGGGTTCCGAAGTCTTCGGCATCTGCTCCGGCCCTTTTCTCGACGAAGAGTTCAAGACCGTCCGCTATCACATCGACGTGACGATCCACGATGATGGGTCTTTCACCTACGACGAGGACACGGTCCTCAGCATCAAGGGGCAGGAGGAGCTCTTCCACCACACCGATCACAATACCCTGCGGCGGGTCAGCTAGCGCGCGCGATGTCGGTGCCGAACCGGCGCCCCGGGGGCACTGGCGCCATCGGGATCGGAGGCGCCGACCAGATTCGAACTGGTGAATGGAGGTTTTGCAAACCTCTGCCTTACCACTTGGCTACGGCGCCGAAGGCTGCAGTGTGTAGCTCCGATCCGAGCCCTTGTCACGCAGCGTTTTGGAGCCTACCGGAGCACCGGACTGGCGCGCCACACACCGCGTGGTAGGCAGTCCCACATGACGTCTCAAGACTCCTTCCACAGCCGTGTCACCATCCATGCGGGAGGCCGTCAAGTCGAGATTCACCGACTGGATGCGCTGATTCGAGCTGGTTTCGAGGGCATTGCGACCCTGCCGTATTCCATCCGAGTCTTGCTCGAGAATCTGCTTCGCTACGAGGACGGCACCACGGTCACCCGAGAAGACATCGAAGCGGTCGCCAACTGGGATTCAGGGGCGGCGCCGAGCACCGAGATCGCCTTTCGACCCTCGCGCGTCCTCCTCCAAGACTTCACCGGGGTGCCGGCGATCGTCGACCTTGCGGCGATGCGCGACCAGTTTGCCGAGATGGGCGGCGATCCGAGTCGGATCAATCCGCTTCAGCCCGCGGACCTCGTGATCGACCACTCGGTTCAAGTCGATTCGTATGGGTTGCTTCGTTCGTTCGAGGACAACGTGCGCCGCGAGTTCGAGCGAAACCAGGAGCGATACCAGTTCCTGAAGTGGGGCCAGACGGCTTTCGAGAACATGAGCGTGGTCCCGCCGGGCACCGGCATCGTGCACCAAGTGAACCTCGAGTACCTCGCCCGAGTAGTGTTCACGCGCGACGCCAATGGGAAGACCAGCGCCTATCCCGATAGCCTCGTGGGCACCGACTCGCACACCACGATGATCAATGGGCTCGGCGTGCTTGGTTGGGGCGTCGGCGGCATCGAGGCCGAGGCCGCGATGCTCGGGCAACCGATCAGCATGCTCTTGCCTCAGGTCGTCGGCTTCGAGCTCACGGGAAAGCTCCGTGAAGGCGCGACCGCCACGGACGCAGTTCTAACGGTGACGCAGATGCTCCGCGAGAAGGGCGTCGTGGGGAAGTTCGTCGAGTTCTACGGCAAGGGCATGGAGTCTTTTTCGCTTCCCGATCGCGCGACGATCGCCAACATGGCGCCCGAGTATGGCGCCACCATGGGGTTCTTCCCCGTCGACAACGAGACGTTGGCGTACCTGCGTTTCACGGGCCGCGACGAGGTACACGTCGACACCGTCGAGAGGGTCCTCAAGGAGCAGGGGTTGTTTCACACCGCGAGCGCACCAAACCCACGGTTCACCGATACCCTCAAGCTCGATTTGAGTGACGTCGTTCCGTCGATCGCCGGGCCCAAGCGACCGCAAGACCGCATCCCTCTGTCTGAGTCCAAGCGCGCTTGGCACAACGTCCTCGAGGGGTTTGGCGCTACGGCCGACAAGGCGGTCGAGGTCACCCGGGGCGACGAGACCTTTCCGGTACAGAACGGCGCGGTCGTCATCGCCGCGATCACGAGCTGCACCAACACGTCCAACCCTTCAGTCATGCTCGCGGCAGGGCTCGTTGCCAAAAAGGCGGTCGAGAAGGGCCTTCGAACCAAGCCCTGGGTCAAGACCAGTCTTGCGCCCGGCTCCCAGGTGGTGACCGAATATCTCAAGGCCGCTGGCCTGATGTCCGACCTCGAGCTGCTTCGCTTCAACCTGGTTGGCTACGGTTGCACGACCTGCATCGGCAACTCCGGCCCACTCGATCCTGAAATCGGCGAGGCGATCCAGACCCACGATCTGATCGTGACCTCGGCGCTCAGCGGAAACCGCAACTTCGAAGGCCGTGTCAACCCGCTCACGAGAGCGAACTACCTGGCGTCGCCTCCACTCGTCGTAGCTTACGCGTTGACAGGCACCATGGACATCGACTTCGAAACCGATCCGATCGGTCAGGACGCCGACGGGAAGGATGTGTTTCTTAGCGACATCTGGCCCTCCCACGAGGAGATCACCGACGTGCTTCGCTCGTCCGTGAAGAAAGACCAGTTTCTCGAGCGCTACGCGGTCGTTCTCGACGGCCCGCCCGAGTGGCAGGACATTACGTTCGAGCAGGCGGACCAGTACCGTTGGGATCCGAAGTCGACCTACATCCGGTTGCCTCCATTTTTCGAAGGCGTCGAAGCGGACGACCCCGCTCCGCCGACGGATATCGAGGGGGCGCGGGTGCTTTGCCTGCTCGGCGATTCGGTGACCACCGACCACATCTCTCCGGCGGGAGCCATTGCGCTCGATAGCCCCGCGGCGCGCTACCTTCAGGACAATGGCGTTTCACCGCGCGACTTCAACAGCTACGGCAGTCGCCGCGGCAACCACGAAGTCATGATGCGGGGCACGTTTGCGAACATTCGGCTGCGGAACCTGCTCGCGCCCGGCACCGAAGGCGGGGTCACGCGTTACCTGCCCAACAACGAGCAGATGAGTATCTACGACGCGGCCATGCGGTACCAGGCCGATGGTACGCCCCTGGTCGTCATCGCAGGCAAGGAGTACGGCACCGGGTCGTCGCGAGACTGGGCCGCCAAGGGCACGCTGCTTCTCGGGGCGCGCGCCGTGATCGCGGAGAGCTACGAGCGGATCCACCGCTCCAACCTGATCGGGATGGGCGTGCTTCCGCTCGAGTTCCAGGGCGGCGACGGACGGGAGAGCCTCGGCCTGACCGGCGAGGAAGCGTTCACCATCTCCGGGGTTTCGGAGGGCTTGAGCCTGGGCAAGACACTTTCGATCACGACCGATTCGGGGAAATCGTTTCGAGTAAAGGCTCGGCTCGATACGCCGCAGGAGGTCGAATACTACCTGCACGGGGGCATCCTCCAATACGTCTTGCGGCAACTGGCTGCCCGGGAGAAAGCGTCTGCGTAGCCATCGACGACATGCACGGAGGACCCGATGTCCCTCGTCTTCGTAGTCTCACCCCCCCGCGCCGGGTCGACGCTGCTCCAACGGATGATGGGGGCGCACTCCGAGATCTTCACGCATCCCGAGCCGCATTTGATCACCCCGATCGCGCATCTCGGAGTCTATGGGAACGTCGACCAGGCGCCGTACGATCACATCAACGCCGCGGAGGCGGTGCGCGCGTTCATCGAAGACCTACCACGCGGTGAGCAGGACTACCTCGATGCGCTTCGTGCGTACGCGGACACGCTTTACGGCCGGATGCTCTCGACCAGTGACGCGAGCTATTTCCTCGACAAGACCCCAGCGAACGCATTGGTTCTGCCGTTCCTACAGCGGCTCTACCCCGATGCCAAATACGTGGTGCTGACCCGACATCCGCTCGCGGTGTTCAGCTCCTACGCCAACAGCTTTTTCAACGGTGATTGGGAGGCGGCGCAAGCGTTCAATCCGATTCTCGAGCGATACGTGCCCGCGATGGCAACCTTTCTTCGGGAACGACCGGTGCCCCTGCTGCACGTCATCTACGAGGAGCTCGTACAAAGCCCCGAATCCCAGATCGAGCGAGTATTCGCCTTTTTAGGCCTCGAAAACGATCCCGATGCCGTCGAATACGGAAAGTCGGGTCCTGCGAAGAAGGGGATGGGCGACCCGATGACCGTGAATCGAGAAGGTCGGCCCGTGACCAATTCGGTCGACAAGTGGGCC
>JAPUKT010000375.1 GCA_027295555.1 Deltaproteobacteria bacterium | reverse complement strand
GACGCGGTCATTACCGTACCGGCTTATTTCAATGACTCCCAGCGGCAGGCGACCAAGGACGCCGGCAAGATCGCTGGGCTCGGCGTAAAGCGAATCGTGAACGAGCCGACCGCTGCCGCGTTGGCGTATGGCCTCGACAAGACCGAGGACCACCTCATCGCCGTCTACGACTTCGGCGGTGGTACGTTCGATATTTCGATTCTGGAAGTGGGCGACAAGGTCGTCGACGTCGTGAGCACCAATGGTGACACCCACCTCGGTGGCGACGACGTGGACGAGAAGATCATCCGGTACCTAATCGCCGAGTTCAAAAAGGACACCGGCATCGATGTGAGCGAGGACAAGATGGTCCTCCAGCGGCTCAAGGACGCTGCAGAAAAGGCCAAGATCGAGCTCAGCAACAAGCTCGAAACCACGGTCAACCTGCCGTTCCTCACCGCGGATGCCTCGGGGCCGAAGCACCTCAACATCCGTCTCACCCGGGCCAAGCTCGAGTCGATGATCGACGACCTGGTGCAGCGCACTCTCGAGCCCCTCAAGAAGGCGCTCTCCGATGCCGGCAAGACGGCTGCGGACATTGTCGAGGTCGTGCTCGTCGGTGGGTCGACCCGTATCCCGCTCGTGCTGGAGATGGTGACCAAGTTCTTCGGCAAGGAGCCCCACAAGGGCGTGAACCCGGACGAGGTGGTCGCGCTCGGTGCGGCGGTTCAGGCCGGCGTTCTGTCGGGCGACGTGCAGGATATGGTTCTGCTCGACGTCACCCCGCTCAGCCTGGGCGTCGAAACCCTCGGGGGCGTCATGACCGCGCTCATCCCGCGGAACACCACCATTCCGAGTCGCAAGGAAGAGGTGTTCTCGACCGCGGAGGACAGCCAGACGAAGGTCGAGATTCACGTCCTTCAAGGCGAACGCGCAGAGGCCAGCAACAACCGCACGCTCGGGCGCTTCCACCTCGAAGGGATCATGCCCGCACCGCGTGGCATCCCGAAGATCAAGGTCACCTTCGACATCGACGCCAACGGCATTTTGTCGGTGGCGGCGAAGGACGAGGCCACCGGCAAGGACCAGAAGGTCACGATCACCTCGAACAGCGGCCTCTCCGACGAGGAGATCGACAAGATGGTCCAAGACGCCGCGGCCCACGAGGAAGAGGACAAGAAGCGCCGTGAGCAAGTCGAGGCCCGCAACAAGGCCGACCAACTCGCCTACGGTGTCGAGAAGGCCCTCGAGGAGATCAAAGACAAGCTTCCCGCCGACAAGGTCGCCGATGTCGAGGCCAAGGTGAAGTCGCTCCGAGACGCGATCGAGGCCAACGACGCTGCAGCGATGGCATCGGGTTCGGAGGCGCTCGAAGCGGCCATGAAGGAAATCGCCGAGGTGGCGTACAGCGATGCGGCCGGTGCGACCAATGGTGCGCCTGGAGGTGCGGCTTCCGACGGCTCGGCCGGCACCGCCTCGGATGACTCCGGCAAGGGCGATGACGACGTCATCGACGCCGAGTTCGAAGAAGGCGAGTAACCCCCGCTCAGAAGTGGTTCAAAAACCCCGCCTGGTTCCTCGCCGCGCGGGGTTTTTCATTGGGCTTGCTCCCCCCGGCCTGCGCCCCTAGCCTTACCAACCACACGAAAAAGGGGACTATCCCCTTTTCCCGGGGGTTAATTTTTGATGCCGGCTTTCGACATCCCCTTCTTCGGCACGCTCATCCTGTGCCTGATCCTGGTGAGCGCTTCATACACGATGGCCATGGCGATGGGCGCCGGGAGTGGGCGACCTCATCTCCTACCCTCCGCGCGCTGGGGCACTTACGCGACCTGCGCCTTCGTTCTGGTGGCGGTTTGCGTCCTTGCCTACGCTTTCCAAGTCCACGACTTCCGTCTTCGATACGTCGCGCGATACAGCGACCGATCGATGCCCTGGTGGTACCTGATCGCTTCTCTTTGGGGTGGTCAAGACGGCTCGCTCTTGTGGTGGGCGTTCCTCCTCACGGGCTACACCTTCGTTGCCACCCGTTGGCTCCGCGGCCGCTACACGGAGCTTCAACCGTGGATCCTCGCGACGCTGATGAGCATCCTGATTTTCTTCATCGTGCTCATGCTCTTCTCGGCGAATCCGTTCGCGACCTACATTCGCACGACGCCTGGGGACGGGGAGGGCCTCAACCCGTTGCTCCAGAACTACTGGATGGCGATCCATCCACCGAGCCTCTACATGGGCTTCGTTGGTTGGTCGGTTCCGTTCGCATTCTTGATCGCTGCGCTTGTGACCGGGCGGCTCGGCAACGAGTGGATTCGGGCGGCACGGCTCTGGTCGATGATCGCCTGGACGTTCCTCTCGCTCGGCCTTTTGCTCGGGTGCTTGTGGTCGTACGAGGAGCTCGGCTGGGGCGGTTACTGGGCCTGGGACCCCGTGGAAAACGCATCGTTCCTGCCGTGGCTGGTGGGGACGGCGTACTTGCACTCCGTGTTGATCCAGGAACGCCGCCACATGATGAAGGTGTGGAACGTCTTTCTCCTGGCATTGACGTTCGTGCTGACTATTTTCGGGACGTTCCTGACCCGTTCGGGGCTCATCGCGAGCGTCCATTCGTTCGCCCGCTCGGACATCGGGCAGTATTTCGTCTGGTACCTCGGGTTCTTGATCATCGGTGTTGCGCTTTTGATGATTTGGCGTTTGCCCAGGCTCAGGGCCGACAACGAAATCGAGTCGTTGGTCAGTCGTGAGTTCGCTTTCCTCCTGAACAACTGGGTGTTCCTCGGGATGATGGTGTTCGTGCTCATCGCCACGACCTTCCCACTGCTCAGCGAATGGCTTCGGGGCGAAGAGGTCACCGTCGGCCCCGGCTTCTACAACAAGTGGATGGTGCCCCTCGGGATCGTGCTTCTGTTCTTGGCGGGGCTCGGTCCTCAGGTGGCCTGGCGAAAGGCGACGGGGTCGAATCTCGCGCGGGCCATGATGTTTCCGCTCGGTGTCGGTTTGACGGTGGCGGTTCTCCAGTTCCTGTTTGGCGCCCGACTCGGCTATCCGCCCATCGTCGAGCCCACTGAGATCTACGACACCGCGACGGGAACAATTCTCGCGTGGATGGCGGCGGTGGCGCCGGCCGTCTCGTTCGCGATTTGCGGTTTCGTGCTTGCGAGTGTCAGCCAGGAATTCTGGCGTGGCGCGCGCGTGCGCATGAAAAAGGGCGAGGGCGCCTTTACGGCCTTGGTTCGCCTCGTCTCGAAGGGTCGGCGCCGATATGGCGGGTACATCGTCCACGTCGGCGTGGCCTTCATGTTCATCGGCTTCACGGGGGCGGCGTACGACGTCGAGCACGAGAGCGCGCTTCGCCCCGGCGAGACCATGTCGGTCGGTTCGCACACCATTCGGTACGACCAACCCCGCATGGAGGTCGACCCGAACAAGCGGATGATCTTCGCGGACATGACACTTCTCGACGACGCCGGGAAACCCATAGGCAAGGTCGCGCCAGCGAAGTTCATTTACAGGACGCATCCGCAGATGCCGACTACCGAAGTCGCGATCCGAAGTCGGCCCGCCGAGGACGTCTACGTGATCATGAGCACCGTGGACCCATCGACTCGGCGCGGGACGTTCCGGGTGATCATTCGTCCTCTCGTCGCTTGGATTTGGTTCGGGGGCATTATCCT
>JAPUKT010000374.1 GCA_027295555.1 Deltaproteobacteria bacterium | reverse complement strand
GAATGTCGAGCGGCGAAGGCTTGAGGATGACCTGGTACTGGTGGAACTGCTGAAGCCGGTTCGGGTTTTCGCCGTAGCGTCCGTCGGTCGGGCGCCGGCTCGGCTCTACGTACGCGACGTTCCACGGCTCAGGGCCGATCGCGCGAAGGAACGTATGGGGGTTGAACGTCCCCGCGCCGACCTCGGAATTGTAGGGCTGAACGATCAAGCAACCGTGCTCAGCCCAGAACCGCTCGAGCTCGAGAATGAGCTCTTGGAACGTCACTCGTCGTCCTCAGCGTTGGCTTCTTGCTCGGCGGCGAGGCGGGCCGCCTCTTCCTGCTCGAGGATCTCGCGTTCGGCGGTTTCGAGCGCTTCGTCCGCAGCCAACTCTGCGGCCGCGATGTCGACCGCCTCACCGGTCCTGAGCTCGAACAGCGCCTTGTGCTCTTCGGTCAAGTCACTGAACTCCTGGAGCGTGGGAAGGTCTTGCAGGGTGCTGAGGCCGAAGAACTCCAAGAAGCGCGTTGTCGACCCGTACACCAAAGGCCGACCGGGCTCGTCTTTTCGACCGAGAATCTTGACCAGGTTCCGCTCGGCCAACATGCGTAGTGCCGACCCCGAGTCGACACCGCGGACCTCATCGACTTCGGGCCGGGTGATCGGCTGGCGGTAGGCGACGATAGCCAGGGTCTCGAGCTGGGCTCGGGTCAGACGCAAGGGCTTCGGAGCCACGAAGCTCTTCACGAACTCGGAGCTGTCCGCTGCAGAGCGGAACTGGTACCCCCCCGCGATGAAGTACAGACGAACGCCTCGTTGCTGGTAGTCGGAGACCAGCTCGTCCAGCAGAGGCTGAACTTCCGTGATGGTGGCATGTGCCGACCGCGCGAGCCGCTTGGCGGACACGAGCTTGTCGGACACGAAGATCAGGCTCTCGAGGACGTTCTTCAGCACGGAAGAGGTTTGCGAGAAACGTGTGGGGGCGCCGTTTTCCTCGATGGCCGTTTCGGTTTGTCCACTGCTTTGGGTCATGACTTCAGCTCGTCTTCAATCCATCCGTAGGCGTCCCTTGAACCAGAAGACCCAGCCGGCACGATGACGGACTCGCGTCGCTCGTCTTGAGGTTCGCCCACGTCCGGGGCTTCATACGCGGAAAGCGTACGCGCCACGTCCTCGGGCACCAACGGCTCCCCGCTATCGTCGAGCAAGGTGTACTCGAGATAGATCGGTTCTCCGTGGTCGGTTTGATAGATGCTCGCGAGACGCATCTTCGCCATCTCGAGCAGCGCGAGGAAGGTGACCACGAGCTCGTAGGAGGTGGTGACGTCTTCGAAGAGCTCGTCGAAGCGACATCGACGCCGCTCCCGGAGCAGGTCGACGAGCCCGCCGATCCGTTCTTGGATCGTCATGCGCTCGGCATCGACCTCGAGTGAGATCTCTGCATTGATGCGTTTGGCGACGCTTTTGAGCGCGTCCATGAGCTCGAAGACACTGAGCTTGGCGAGCGGTTGTACCGCGTTGGAGGTCGGCGCGGGCGACCCACGGAAAAACACATCGCGCCCTGTGATGGCGCGTGCACCCAGATCTTCGGCGACCCTCTTGTACTTCTGGTATTCGAGCAGGCGCCGGATCAGCTCGGCCCGTGAGTCCATCTCCTCGACATCCTCGTCGTCCTGATCCTCGGGCGGTCGCGGCAGGAGCATCTTGCTCTTGATGTGCGCCAGAGTGGCCGCCATCAAGAGGTATTCCGAGGCGACGTCGAGGTTCAGCCGGTCCATCAACCCCAGATATTCCAGGTACTTATCGGTGATGAACGCGGTCGGCAGATCGAGGATATCGAGCTCGTGCTTGCGGATCAGATGCAGGAGCAGGTCTAGCGGCCCTTCGAAGTTGGGCAGCGCAATCCGGAAATTGGGGTCCAGAGCCTCCGGCGCGTCGGTGGCCGGCATGGGGCTGGGCTCGTTCATCGCAGTGGAACCATGCGCTCCAAGGCTCCCAGGTGTCAATCGCTACGGGCTTCGTCGAGGGCTTCGAGCACCTCCCCGACGTGCCCATTCACCTTCACCTTGGGGAAGTGCTTGACCACCTTTCCGTCAGGTCCGATCACCACCGTGGAGCGGATGATCCCCATCGACTTCTTGCCGTACATATTCTTCTCGCCCCACGCGCCGTACGTCTCGAGCATGTTGCCATCGGGGTCGCTCAATAGCGGGAACTTCAGCTTGTATTTGTCGGCGAACTTACAATGCGACTCGATCGAGTCTTTGCTGACCCCGATCACCACGGCGTCTCGGGCTTTGATCTTGCGAAGCGCCTTGTTGAAGTCGTTGGCTTCGGTGGTGCACCCCGGCGTGTTGTCGCGAGGGTAGAAGTAGAGGATGACGTACTTCCCAGCCAAGTCTTTGAGGGCGACCTTGCCGCCATCGGAGGATTCGAGACTGAACCCGGGCGCCTTGCGGCCTTCTTTGATCATGGGAGGCCTCTAGTGCCGGTTCGCGGGGAGTGTCAATGCTCGAGGCGCGGCACGAACTTGGTTTCTGCGACCGGCGGGACCAAGATCGAGCCATGACCACCCGGATCCTCGTCGTGGGCGACGTACACGGCTGCCGAGAGGAGCTCGAAGACCTCCTACGGGAATCCGGATGGGAAGAGGGAGATCAGCTGGTCTTCGTCGGAGATTTGGTCGCCAAGGGCCCGGATTCGCTCGGGGTTGTGCGGCTTGCTCGTGAGCTCCAGGCCGAGGCGGTGCGGGGGAACCACGACCAGCACTGCCTTCGGTGGTGGGACGCCAAGCGACAGGGAGCGCCCCTCCCCGAGCTGCGGGATCCCCACCAGCAGGTCGTAGAGCAGCTCGACGAGGAAGACTGGATCTGGCTCGCCAACCGCCCGCTCTGGCTCGAGCTTCCCGAGCACGACGCCCTGGTGGTCCATGCTGGGCTGCTCCCAGACCTGCCGCTCGAAGACCAAGACCCTTACGACCTCATCCACATGCGGAGCATTCTCGAGGACGGCACCGCGTCGAAGAGCTGCGAGGAAGGCGAGCCATGGGCTTCGCTTTGGCCGGGGCCGCGCCTGGTCGTGTTTGGGCACGATGCCGTGCGGGGACTTCAGCGTCACCCGCATGCGTTCGGTCTCGACACCGGGTGCGTTTATGGTGGCTGGCTGACAGGGCTGTGGCTACCGGACCGCGACCTGGTCTCGGTGCCTGCGCGCGCCACCTGGGCCGACCCGGGGAAGAGCTAATGATGGCAGAGGTGTGGGTCTGCACGGCGGATGAGTTGCCACGGGGCGTCGTGCGAACCGCGCACCTCGGACTCGACGACAGCGGCTTGCCGATCATGGCGCTCGTGCTTCGAGACGAGGGCGGCACGATACGAGCCTATCGTAACCTCTGTCGGCATCTGCCCGTGCCCCTCGATGGCGGGACGGGCGAGCTTTTGAGCGACGATGGAGCGCATCTCATCTGCGGAACCCACGGCGCGACATATCGGCTGACCGACGGTTACTGTGTCGAGGGCCCCTGCGAGGGATTGGCCCTGCAGCGCCTGTATTGCCGGGAGCAGGACGGTGACCTCTACGTGTCGGTCGCCCCGTGCTGACATGGCGCCGACGCGCCGCTCAGCCGGTCTTTTCTTGTTTGGCGCTCCAAGCGGCCGGGGACGAAAGCGGGCCGACGTCGGCCCATGGCTTGTCCTCGCTCTGTCGAACGACGTCCCGGCGTGCAGTGAGCACCTCGACGCCCTCGCGCGTGACCAACACGGTGTGCTCGAACTGCGCGGACAGAGAACGGTCCAAGGTGAGCACCGTCCAGTCGTCGTCCATCAGCTCGGTCTGGTAGCCGCCGACGTTGATCATCGGCTCGATGGTGAACACCATTCCCGCCTTGATCCGCTTGTCTTTGCCGCGCTTTCCGAAATGCGGAATCTGCGGCGGCATGTGGAACTCGCGGCCGACGCCGTGTCCGACGTAGTCGCGCACCACCGAGCAACCCCTGCCCTCGGCGTATTCTTGAATCGCGGCCCCAATGTCTCCGATGCGCTTGCCGTGCTTTACCTCGGCGATTCCGAGCTCAAGGCAACGACGTGCCGTCTCGACGACGTGAATCGCTTCTTCGCTCGGCTGGCCCACGTAGAAGGTGACGCTCGTGTCACCATGGTAGCCGTGCTCCTTCGGCAGATAGTTCGTCACGTCGACGTTGATGATGTCGCCATCCCTGAGAACGTCGGGCCCCGGGATGCCGTGACAGACACATTCGTTGACGCTGGTGCAGACGCTCTTCGGGAAGCCCTTGTAGTCGAGCGGCGAAGGGATGGCGTCGTGCGACAGGATGTAGTCGTGGACGAAACGATTGATGTCATCCGTCGTGATGCCCGGCGCGATCATCTCGCCGACTGCAGTCAAACAGCCCGCCGCCAATTGGCAGGAACG
The DNA here is from genome assembly GCA_027295555.1 of Deltaproteobacteria bacterium. Classification (GTDB taxonomy): domain Bacteria; phylum Myxococcota_A; class Polyangia; order Polyangiales; family Houyiibacteriaceae; genus SG8-38. Next base: position 513 of record JAPUKT010000374.1, on the reverse strand, counting down.
CCGCATGTCTTGGAGCATGCGCGGAGTCATGAGCTCGATCGCGGACAGGGTGAACCTCAGGCGCCTAAGTAGTGGTTCTAGGCCTTGGCCGCAAATTGTCCAGAAAATCCTGGCTTTGTGACATTTTGCGCGTTTGAAGAAATAGCGACTACGAGGGGATTTTTCTTGTTACCGTCCGCCGACGAAGATCAAGGAGGTCCCATGCGCAAAGCGGTCTTAGGTTCGGTTCTTTTGGCGATATCGGTTGCCTGCACGGGGTGCAGCAGTGGTGATGAAGGCGGAGGTGCAGGCGGCAGCGGCCCGAGCACTGCCTTCAGCTTTGACGTCGAGACTGCGGAAGAAGCAGCGGGAGCCTCCGCCGTAGCGACCGCGTTCGCGACGCGGTTTGGCAGCATCGTGTCCAATTTGTTCACCGCGCTATCCGGTGGGCTGGGAGCCGCGTCCCTGGGCGTGGGGCCCAAGATCAACATACCGATTCCTCCGGGGTTCTGCCAGAGCGGGATGGCCACACTC
>JAPUKT010000373.1 GCA_027295555.1 Deltaproteobacteria bacterium | reverse complement strand
TGCGCGGTTTTGCCCGGCGACTAGACTAGCGCTCGTAACCTCTGTGCGCAGAGGGAAGGGGAAGAAACTCCATGAAGAGACAACTGAATCCATCTCTGACGGCCCTACTGTGCCTCACGCTTTTCGCCGTCCTTGTGGTTGGCTGCAAAAAGGATGCTGAGGAACCGGAGGTCGAAGACACGACCGGCTCTGAAAATTTCGAACCAGAGCCTGAATTTTCCGTTGAGCCCGCCGAAGGGCCGTGTTCGTTCGAAACGGTCTACTTCGAGTTCGACTCGGCCCAGCTCGACGGTAGCTCGCGCACGTCGATCCAAGAGGCGGTCGAATGCTATCGCGGCCAAAACCCCGATGTGGGCCTCCTTCTCACCGGCGCCGCCGATCCGCGTGGCACGGAGGAGTACAACATCGCGCTCGGGGAACGGCGTGGTCAGGCGGTTCGTAGCTACGTGGTCTCGCTCGGAATCGACCGGGGCCAGATCTCGGTCACCTCGGTTGGTGAGGAGATGGCGACCGGTAGCGATGAAGCCGGCTGGGCGCGAGACCGCAACGTCAGCGCTTCCGAAGACTGAGTCGTCGGGGGTGCTCGTGGGGGTTAACTATTGATGCTTTCAGTGTTCCTGCAGGCGAGCGCCTCACATTCACTCAGCCCATGGCAGCTCGTGATCGGCGCCTCGCCGGTTGTGCAGCTCGTCATGGTGATCCTCGTGGTGATGATGGTGATGTGCCTGTACATCATCGGCGCGAAGTGGATCCGGTTTAAGCAGGTCACCGACCAGAGCCGTAGCTTCCTCGAGCTATTCTGGTCGGAAGAAAAAGCCCGCAATTGGAACGCGAAGGCGCTGAACGAAATCCACGGTCGCTCCGCACAGTACGAGCGTTCGCCGATCGCGACGGTGTTTCGTGCTGGGTACCGGGAGCTTGCACGCATTGCGCGCACCGGGCGACCGGGGAAGGCCGACGTCGACAATGTGGAGCGTGCTCTGCGGCGGGCCCAGAGCGCGGAGCTCACTCGCCTCGAGAACAAGGTGTCTTTCCTGGCAACCACCGCCTCCACTGCGCCTTTCATCGGCCTTTTTGGCACCGTCTGGGGCGTGATGAATGCGTTCATCGCGATTCACGGTGAGAAAAGCGCGGGTCTCGATGTCGTGGCACCTGGCATCGCCGAAGCGCTCATCGCCACCGCCCTCGGGCTTGCCGCCGCCATCCCCGCGGTGATGGCATACAACTACTTCGCTCGACGCATCCGTGTCGTCGACAGTGAGACGGCGGCTTTCGCGAGCGACTACCTCAACATCATCCGTAGGCATCTGCTGGTGGAGTAGGGCGTGTCGTTTTCGAGCAACAACGGGGGGGTTGGGAGCCCGCTCAGCGAGATCAACGTGACTCCTCTGGTGGACGTCATGCTCGTCTTGCTGATCATTTTCATGATTGCGGCGCCCATGCTCACCACCGGCGTCGATGTCGAGCTTCCCAAGGCGGACGCGCCCCGAATGGAGATCGACGAAGAAGTCCCGGTCATCACGGTACAACGCGACCAGCGGATTTTCCTTTTTGACGAAGAGGTTTCGCTCGACGTGTTGAAAGAACGACTCGCATCCGACGAACGCGTTCGAAGTGTGAACGAGGTCTTCGTGCAGGCCGACGAGCAGGTGCCCTATGGTGTGGTCGTGCAGGTCCTTGCGCTCGTGCGTCAGGCTGGGATCGGGAAGATGGGTCTAGTCACCGATCCCGTAACCCGAAGGCCGAGATAGGATGGCCAACTCCAAAGCGGCCGATTGGCGGGCCCTCTGTCTTTTCGAGGCCGAGCAGCCGACCTTCGTCGAAGTCGTCGGCGGAATCGGGTTTGCGGTGGGCGCGTTCGTGGCGATCCCCGTGCTCGCGCTGTTGAGCGCGCTTCTGCTCGGCGCGATGCAGTCGGTTTTCGGCACGTCGACCGCTGCGCTGCCGCCTCCACCGATCGAAGTCCTCGAGACACACTTCGTTCGGCTCGGTAAGAAGAAGCAGCCACGGGCCCTTCCCAGCAAGGAAATGCCGGAGGTTCCCCAGCAAGCTCCGGTTCCCGAAGGTCCGCAGTCCGATCCCGTGGCGACCGTGCCTACGGGCAAGGTGGACAAGGGCATGACCAAGCCCAAAGACAAGCGCGACAAACCCGACGAAGATCTCCTCTCTCAGCTCGGCGAGCGTGCAGGCGCGATCTCCGACCTGTCGAAAGGCCCCGAGCTCGAAGGTGACCCGGACGGCATCGCGGAAGGCACCAAAGCCACCGGCACCGACCGAGAGATCTACATCGGCAAGCTCTACTCGTATTTCCGCCGGGGCTTTCAAACTCCCACGAGCATCTCCGAAGCGGAGCTCCAGAAACTAACCTGCGTCCTCGAGCTTTCGATCACGGAGGACGGACGGGTGGGGAGCTACGAAATCACACGGCCGAGCGGGAATGAATCCTTCGACGCTGCCGTCCGTCGTAGGGTGGATCAGGCGGAGGGCGCGGAGCTCCCGGCTCCGCCCGAGTCGATCGCAAATCAGGTTCTCGGAAAAACGATCTCCTTGCGTTTCTTCGGACGCAACTTTCAGTGAGGGATAGACATGGCTTGGACAGCATTCGGATATCGAGGGTTTCGGGGGGTACTGCTCTGTGCGCTCGTGCTTACGCCCGTCGTCTTTGCGGCGCTGCCTGCGGCCAGTGAGGATGATGCGCCGCCGCTTCCAGAAGAGAAAATCGTCGTGGACATCGATTCCGGGGATGAAGAGGTCTTCCGAATCGGCATTCCCGACCTGATTGGCGACCCGAAAGTCCATGCTGTTGGCGGTGCCGACGTGCTCCGCAACGACTTTCGTTTGATGCCAGGCTTCCGCGTCATCGGTCTGGGTTCGATTCGTCACGACTTCGGCAGCATGGGCATTGGCATCGATCTTGGCTCCTGGTCGGTGCTCGGCGCCAACGGTGTCATCAAAGGCACGATCTCCGAGAGCCGCTCCAATCTGAGCATCGAGCTTCGATTCTACCAGGCCACTGACGCGGGCACGGCAGCCCTCCGAAAGACCTACCGAGGCAGCCCCGACGAGATCCGCAAGTGGATGCACGACTTTGCCAATGAAGTGATCGCGATCGTCACCGGAGTCCGCGGTCCGTTTGGGACCGAGATCGCCTTTGCGCGCAAGCTCGGGCCGGGGCGGAAGAGTGTTTACGCTGCCGGCATGGATGGCTATGGCGTTCGTCGCGTTTCGAGCGGCGGCGGGGTGTCGATGCTTCCGTCGTTCGGTGCGGGCGTCATCTGGTATACACGGCTCTCGAACAAAGGAATGTTCATCACCAATACGCGCGTCGGGGGCAGGCGTGTGATCGGGGGCAAGGGCATCAACATGGGGGCTGCGATTTGCGGTGATCGGGTTTACTTCACGTCGTCGCGCCAAGGGAACTCGGAAATCTACAGTGCGAATCTCAATGGAAGCGCCGTACGACGTCTGACCAAGAGCCGCGGAATCGACGTGAGCCCGACGTGCGGCCCAGGGAGCAAGTTGGCGTTCGTGTCGAACCGTCATGGGAGCCCACAGGTTTTCACGATGAATCGCGACGGCAGTGGCGTGAAGCGAGTGACCTTCCGCGGAAGCCACAACCAGACTCCGGTCTGGTGCATGGACCCGAAGCAGCCGCTGATCGCGTTCAGTGGTCGCGATTCGAACTTCGACGTCTTCACGGTCAATATCGAGACCCAGGAATACAGACGCCTCACGCAGGGGCAGGGCGACAACAAAGACCCCGCTTTTTCGCCGAATTGCCGGATCATCGCCTTCACTTCGAACCGCCGAGGCGGCTCGGGGGTCTATCTGTCCGGCGTAGATGGGCTCGACCAGAATCAGGTGATCAAGGGCGGCGCCGAGACGGTCCGCTGGCGGCGCTAACTTCACATCAACAGTCTTGGCGGCGCGCGCCTAGCAGCTTATTCTCCGGGCTCCATGGCGATTCTGAAGCGCGTGTCCTTGGCCGCGATCATCATCCTCGGGTTGATCGCCTTCGTGTTGTGGTTCGTGCTGGGGCGTGGTCACCCGCAGGTCGACCGTGACGTCACCCAATCAGCATTGAACCCCAGCATCGTTGCTGCTCGAGATCGCAACTCCAGGGACTCTGGTGACTCTGGGGGCCGCATTCTCTTCGGCGACCTCCACGTACACACGACCTTGTCAGTCGACGCGTTTCAGTGGAGCTTGCCGCTCATGGGCGGAGAGGGTGTCCATCCCCCGGCAGACGCATGTGA
>JAPUKT010000372.1 GCA_027295555.1 Deltaproteobacteria bacterium | reverse complement strand
CGCGCGACGCGATGACTGGCAGCACTCTGAACTCCTTCTGCTGGGCGCGATTTTCAGTATGTGGCCGACGGCGAGGGAGTTGGTACGCGAGCGTGAAGCCGCACCCAGACGGGTTCGTGTTTCACCAGCGACCGCAGTAGTAGCGTTGGCGATCGCGGTGGCCACGATGCTGGCGTGGGTCGGCGTCGCTTCGGCACAGACCGATGGCAGCAGCTCGCTTCACGCCGGCAGCGTCGTGATCAACGACCCGATCGAGCGTCAGTTGTTTGGACGATTGCTCTGCCAGTGTGGCGACTGCGAGAGGCTTCCTCTCGACACCTGTGCGTGTGGATGGGCCGACGAAAAGCGCTCGGAGATCCGTGAGTCGCTTGCGGCCGGGGAAGACCCAACGGCGATCCAAGAGTCCTACCGCGCCCAGTACGGAGCCAAGGCGCTTGCGATTCCTTCGGACAAGGGGCTCGACCGCGCGCTCTGGGCGGTTCCGATTACGGCCATGGTCTTCGCCATTGGGGTGATCATCGTGATCGGCCGTCGCTGGCAACGACGCGGCGAAGAGCTTCAGATCGCCGCCACAGCCACTGCCCCCAGTGAGCTTCGGTACGACTCACAGCTCGACGAAGAGCTCGAACGGTTCGAGGAGGACGCATGAGCGATGTCCTTCCATGGATGTTCCTCGTCGTCGCGGCCGCTGCGATGCTGGTCGGGCTCGGAAGCCTGTGGCTCAGCTTGAGCTTGGGGCTTTCGGACCAGGTGCTCGGTGACGTCCGCGCCCAGCTGACCTCCGATGCGCGCCGCGCCCTGTTGACCGAAAAGGATGCGCTCCTCGAGGAGCTTCGCGACGTGGCCTTTGAGCACGACGCGGGCAAGCTCTCCGACCAAGACTTCAACGAGCTCAACGAAAAGCTGCGTGTGCAGGCGCGCCACGTGCTTCACGAGCTCGACGAAAGCGCCAAGGCGTTTCGCGGCGAAGCCGAAGGGCTCATCGCAGAGCGACTCCGGGAGTCCGAGGAAGACGCTTGATGCGCAAGGCAGCTTTGGTTGGCCTGCTCTTGTGGGGCCCGCCGTTGGCGTCCGCTCAACAGGATCAGGTGATCGTGGACCGAGTTCTCGGGAACGTTTCGTCGATCGCGGTTTTCGAGACCGACACGGAGTTACCGCCTGGGACGATCGCCGTCGAAGTCGTCGATGAGGCTGGGGAGCCGGTTCCTCAAGCGGCGGTGCGTCTCGGGGTGATGGAGCAGTCGGGCGGACGTCAAAGTGAAGCGTGCGTCACCAACGACGAGGGCCGCTGCCTCTTCGAAGAGCTCGCCACCGATTCCGCGCATTCCTATCGCGTCAACGTTCCCTACGACGGCGCCCGCTATAGCTCTACGCCTTTCCGGCTCGACTCGAAGGCCGGGCAGCGCGTCCGCATCAATCGCCTGCCGACCACGACGAACGACCAGCGGGTGTTCCAAGTGCTCGGTCGTACGATGGTCGAATTCAAAGACGACCGTGCGCACGTCACCCAGGAGGTGCGGCTCACCAATCTCGGGGATGCGACCTACGTGTTTCCCGACGGAGGCCTCACGATCCGACTGCCCGAGGGGGCCAAGGCGTTCGATTCGCGCCCGATGATGACCGACCAGCGCGTCTCCAGGACCGATGAAGGACTCGAGATCAGTGGGTCGTTGCCGCCGGGGAGGGCGACGCTGACCTGGGAATACGACGTTCCGTTTGAGGGGAGCACCCTTACCCTCGAGCAAGCGGTGCCGTTTCGCACGATGGAGTATCAGGTCATCAGTGACCACATCGACGGCATGACCCTTGAAGTCGAGGGCTTTTTGGTCGCCCGGATTCACGAGGGTGCCGATCGCCGCTTCCTGGTCGCCGGCTTGATGAGGCGGCCGGGTGATCCCCGGATCGATCCCCTCCGCATTCACATTCGCGGGATTCCGGGAGGGGGCCCATTGCCGCATCTGGCCGTGGCGCTCGCGTTCGTTTTTCTCGTTCTCGGGCTGATATTCGTGTTCCGACCGTCCGACGAGAGCCAGGTTCTCGCCAAAGCCCGGACGGAACGCCGAAAGGAGCTGCTCGACGAGATCGCGGCCCTCGAGGCCGAACGGAAAGCCGATCGCATTGGGCCGACATTTTATGAGCACCGGCGACGAGAGCTGACCGATGAGTTGGCGATCTTGCTTCGCATGCAGAGCGAGGCAGAGGGTCATTGATCCACAGCGCAAGGGCGCGTATGTTCGCCGCCCATCGCCGCTAGAAGAAGAGGGGAGCCATGGCAGAAGGCCTGAATCGTGTGATTCTCATCGGGAACCTGGGCACTGACCCGGAGCTCAAATACACCCAAAACGGGCAGGCCGTGTTGCGCCTGCGCTTGGCCACGACCGAGTCGTACGCGAACCGCGCCGGCGAGCGTCAACAGCGCACCGAGTGGCACACGGTCATCATCTGGGGCAAGCGCGGAGAGGCCCTCAACAACATCCTCTCCAAGGGCCGCCCGATCTGCGCCGAAGGCCGCATCCAGTATCGTCAGTGGGATGACAAAGACGGCAACAAGCGCAACTCGACGGAGATCGTGGCGACAAACATCGTCCTCCTCGGCGGGCGTCGCGATTCCGGCGCCCCCAGTGACTTCGAGGGCGGTAGCGACAGCAGTAGCGGCGGGGCTGGCAGCGCCCCACCGGCAACCGACGAGTTCGGCGACGACGACATTCCTTTTTAGCCCCCCGTAAAACCGACGCTTCGCGTCGCCCACGGGGCTTCGCCTACCCCCGTGGCGCTGACGCTGGCGCTGACGCTGGCGCTGACGCTGGCGCTGACGCTGACGCTGGCACTGACGCTGGCGCTGGCGCTGACGCTGGCGCTGGCACTGTGGCTAGCGCCTCGGGTCTGGAGGCGGCTTCACCGGCCGCGGCAGGCGATTGCGCCCTGTGATCAGTCGCACTCCCCGCGTGCCGAAGAAGTATTGCCAGATCCATTCAGTGAACACGATGAGCTTTC
>JAPUKT010000371.1 GCA_027295555.1 Deltaproteobacteria bacterium | reverse complement strand
CAAGGGCGGAAGCGGCCTGGCGACGCTCGGCGAGCCCGATAGCGCCGGGGTTCCTGCAGCGATCGCCGGAACCACTGCGGTCGTGCCCTATAACGATGCCTACGCACTCGAGCAGCTCTTCACCGAGCGGGGCCACGAGATTGCGGCCGTGATCTTCGAGCCCGTCGCTGGCAATATGGGCTGCATCCCCCCCGACCCCGTCTGGCTCGCCGCGCTCCGCACCCAGACCGAGAACCACGGGGCCCTCCTGATCTGCGATGAGGTGATGACCGGCTTCCGGGTGGCGTGGGGGGGAGCGCAGGCCCTGTACGACATTCCTCCCGATCTCACGTGCCTAGGCAAGATCATCGGCGGTGGCCTGCCGGTCGGCGCATACGGGGGTCGTGCCGAGATCATGGAGAAAGTCGCTCCCGTCGGACCGGTGTATCAAGCGGGCACCCTCAGCGGAAACCCGATCGCAGTCGCGGCCGGCCTCCAAACCTTGGAGCTCCTGCTCCGGCCAGGGGTCTACGACGATCTCGAGTACAAGGGCGACCAAATCCAGGCCCTCATCGAGCAGCATGCCGGGACGGCCGGGGTGCCGATCACCGTGCAACGGGTGGGCTCGATGCTGACCGCATTCTTTCGAGCGAAGCCCGTTCGTAACTGGGACGAAGCTGCCGACACCGACCGCGAGAGCTTCGGCCGATGGCACACGGCACTTCTCGAAAACGGCGTCTACTGGCCTCCCAGCCAGTTCGAAGCGGCGTTCGTTTCACTGGCCCACGACGCCGACGCATTACAGAAGACCGGCCGTGCGTTCGAAGCAGCGTTTGCTGCTCTGTAAGTCCCTCGGCCAACCTTGACCCTACCCCCCTCCATGCTATACGCCGCGCGCTCTTTGAGCGCGGATCCTTGGAACTATAGGGGAAAGATGTGTTGGCAATGCTCCTCGACCGCGAACAACGGGAGCAGCTCAAGCAGCTGGGCAGCCTGTCGACGATCGGCCTCGAGTTGGGGCTTTCGATCGTACTCGGCTACCTCGGAGGCCGCTGGTTGGACGGCAAGCTCGGCACGGAGCCCTGGCTCCAGTGGATCGGGCTCGCACTTGGGCTTGCCGCCGGCGCTCTAAGCCTCTACAGGGTCGTCCGTCGTGCCCAGCGGATGATGGAAGAAGAAGACAAATCCCAGTGATCGACCGACTGAAAACGCATACTCCTCGCTACGTCGCCATTGCGGCGGCGGCGTTGATCGCGTTCGGCTTTTTGCTCGGCGGGACGACGGTGGGGATCGGCGCGGTGATCGGTGGCGTAGTGGCCGTGTTGGATGCGTGGGCGCTGGCCTGGCTCGCGGTTCGCATCGTGTCCGGCGCCAGCTTCATGGGTCGTGGTTTCGCCGCAGTGCTCCTCGGCGTGAAGCTCGTCCTCTTGTTGGGTATTTGCTGGGCGTTGCTTGCGAGCTTTGACATCGACCCGGTGGGTTTCTCCCTGGGCATCGGCGCGCTGGTCCTCGGCATGCTGTATGGCGGCGCCGAGCTGTCGTTGAAGGAAGCCCAGGCTGCTCGTGAAGCGCAAGCGGCAGGGGAGGGGTGAGAGATGCCGCACGGCGAATCATGGTTTAGCTTCCTGCCGTTCTACGACTCCTTCGAGGAGTGGATCTCGCGCCTGTTCGGTCCGAGTTACATGGAGCACAAGCCAGAGCTCGGGGTGCAACACGTCCTCGCCTACACCGTCGTCATTCTAGGTCTGATCGCGATCGGTTTTTGGATTCGCCGACGCCTGCGAAACCCCGAAGAACACATCCTGCCCGAAGGCAAGGTCACGTTCTTCGGCTTCATCGAGATGATAGTGAGCGCGGTCTACAGCATGTCGGCCGATATGATGGGCCCCAAGCCCGCGAAATACTTTCTTCCGCTCATTGGCACCTGCGCGCTCGTCATTTTCTTTTCGAATGCCATCGGTCTCGTGCCGGGATTTCTGCCACCAACCGACAATTTGAACACGACATTCACCATGGCGATGGTTATCTTCCTTGCGACACACTTCTACGGAATCAAAGAGCACGGTTTCGGCAAGTACTTCGGCCACTTTTTCGGGCCTCCGCTCCCGTGGTGGATCGCCTGGATCATCAGCCCGCTCGTGTTCGTCATCGAGCTCATCAGCCACATCGTTCGTCCGGTCACGCTCGGCGTTCGTCTCATGGCGAACATGACCGCTGACCATCTCGTGCTCGGCATCTTCGTCAGCCTTTTCGCGGGGATGGGTTTGGTCTTTCTGCCGGTTCCGGTGGTGTTCTATCTCCTGGGTTGTCTGGTCGTGACCGTCCAGACGTTGGTCTTTTGTCTGCTCTCCGTGATCTACATCGCGCTTGCGATTCAACACGAAGAGGAACACTAAGTTTCCCTCTCGAAAGAGGGGTTTTGAGGAGGCTCTCGAAAATGAAGAAAATGGCTCTACGACTGGTCGGCCTACTTGCCCCGCTTACCCTCGCCGCAACGGCTTTCGCGCAGGACGCGGAAGCCGCGGAGGACCCGATGGCGGTCGCTGGTCGGGCGCTTGCGGCCGGGCTTGCCATCGGCATCGCAGCTGCCGGTTGCGGTGTGGGTCAGGGTCGCGCCGCGGCTGCTGCCCTCGAGGGCATTGCCCGGAACCCGAACGCGTCCGGCAAGATCATGGTCCCGCTGATTCTCGGTCTCGCGCTCATCGAGTCGCTCGCGATTTACGCGCTCGTCATTGCGTTCCAGGTGCAACCGTAAAGCCGGGGTCACGTCAGGGAGTGCCCTTTTTGGCGCGCCCTGGCGGATATCGATTGTCGGCACCATAATTAGGGCATGACGAGAACTAGAACATGACGAGCGAGCAAGACCCCGCTCAACCCCCTGATTCCGCCAAACGTGATGGGTTTCCGGGTGCGGTGAAAGTCGGCGCGGTGTTCGTCGTGCTCGTTGGCGCGGCCGCCTGGCTTCTGGCGGGCAGCGACAACCCCTTCGTGTACTCGAAGTTGGTACACGAGGTGATGAGCGAGCCCGACTCCTTCGAAGGCCGGCGTTTGCGGGTCGAGGGGGAGCTACGCCAAGGCTCGATTCAGTTTCGCGAATCGCCTTGCGAATGGCGTTTTGTCATCTTCGAAGAGGACAAGGAGATGCCGGTGCGCTTTCCGCAGTGCGTCGTGCCCGACACGTTTCGGGACGGTATGGGCATCCAGGTGACCGTCCAGGGTGAGCTCGGTGGTGATGGCGTGTTCCTCGCAAACCAAGTGATTCCGCGCTGCCCCTCGAAGTACGAGATGCAGCAGCGCATGGAGGCTGGCGAGGAGATGCCCTACGACCCCAACGCCAAGCTTCCGGGTCCGGGCGAAACCTAAGGGCTAAAAGCCCGCCTCCTCGGGAGACGGGCTCTTCAGCACCGATTGGATCGGCGCCTAGCCCCGTGGCGACGAAGTCGCTTTACGGGGTGACGCTCTATATCTGGTTGACCTCCTCGACGCGCTTTTCGTGGCGGGCGTTTTCTTGCTTGACCTGCTTGTCGAGGGCCGCGAGCTCTTTCTTTTGCTGCGTGAG
>JAPUKT010000370.1 GCA_027295555.1 Deltaproteobacteria bacterium | reverse complement strand
CGACCCCGTGGAACGGGGTCGTGGGGGGTTGTTCCAGTCAGGGATTACGACGCGTTGACTGCGATGATGCGCGGGCTCGGGGCCTCTTTCTTCGGAAGCCGAAGAGCGAGCACGCCGTTTTTCAAATCAGCACTGATGTTGTTTGCGTCGACGGTTTCGGGCAGGGTAAACGAGCGTGAAAAACTCCCGTACTGCCTCTCCACACGCTTGTACTTACCTTCGGCCTCTTCCTTCTCCACCTTCCGCTCGCCGCGAATGGTGAGGACGTTTTTCTCGACGTCAATGTTGACGTCCTCGACCGAGAGGCCTGGTACTTCCACATCGACCAAGAACGCGTCTTTCTCTTCGCGGATGTCGACGGCAACCTTGAACGGCTGCGCGGTGAGCCCCCTGCCACTGAAGAAGTGGTCATGGAGGCGGTTCATCTCTTCAAATGGATCCCATCGAACAAGCATGATGCGCTCCTCCGTGGACCTGAACATACAGGCCCGGCAATGCGTCGAAGCCAGCCCCGCGCCACCATCGGGCCAAGCCGTCTTCCAACGTTTGGGCAAAGTAAGCATGGAAACTACGGTGTCAACTTCCGAATTGACTGCTTTTTTAGGCGCGATACGCTGTCGGCAATGAGGGTTCCGAAGTTTGTGGCCTTGATGGCGCTCACGGGGGGCGCGCTACAGGCCGGCTGCATCGATGACGTGCGCTTCAATCCCTCGGGTTGCGAGGTGCAGGTTCGCGGCCGGTGGTTCGTCGACGGTGAGAACCCAAATGAGATGACCTGCGGAAACATCGCCTTGGTCGAGCTCGCGATCTTCAACGACCCGGAGATCCAATTCTGGGTTCCTCCAGAGTTCCTTCTCAAGTGCGACGCCGCATCGGATTCCAATGCCACGGTCATCGACGGCGGGGCGTTTCTGGACACGATCACGGTCACCCGCGGTCGGTGCGACGGGACGGGAGCCATTCTCGAAGACCGGCCCGGGTCCTATAAGTATCGCTGGCGTGCCACAACCGACCAGAACTTCATCGTCGACTGCTCCCCGATCAGGGCAGAAGACATCGTGCCGATCGATGGCGGACTGTTGCTGGATCTGCCCCCGGTCAACTTCCAAACCATGGACGGGGGCGTCGTGTGCCCGCCCACCAGCATGCCGTAGGTAGCCGACCCCCGACCATGTTTCGTTTTCCTCCACTCACGCCTTTCGTCAAGAAGCTGTTGATCGCCCTCTTCGGAGCTTGGATCGCGCAGATCCTCCTTCAGAACTGGGTGGGCGTTCCAATCTTCGAGGTCATGGCGCTCAATACTGGTCAGCTCGGTGTGCACACGCTCTGGCAGCTCGGTACGCACGTGTTGGCCACGCCAACTGGACCTCAGTACGTGTTTTCGATGTTGATCACCCTGGTTTTCCTGTGGTGGATGCTCGCGCCTTTCGAGCAGCGCTTCGGTCAGAAGCGCACGATCCAGCTTTGCGTCGTCGCGGCCCTTTCTTCGGCGACACTCGCAATTATGATCGGCCTGGTCTTGTCGACCCCACATCGCTTGTTCGGCGCTCAAGCGATCCTGCTGGGCACGATTGCCGCATTCGCGTGGTCCTACCGAGGTCAGGGCCGAATGAGCTTCTTCGGTGTCATCGACATGAAGCCGGTCCACATCATTTACCTGGTGCTGGCCCTGAGCGCGCTCATGTTCATCACGTCCGGTGACGGGGTCTCGTTCGCGGCCGACCTCGGCGCCATCGGCGGAGGGATGGGGTTCATCGAATGGCTGCGAAGGCCTCCTGCGAAGCGCCGCAAACGCAAAAAGCGAAAAGGCCCCCTCGGCGTGATCCCGGGGGGTCGCACGGACGAGCCCCGCTGGCTAAACTAGGCCATGTCTTTTCGCTTGCTAGTGTTGACCATCGGATGCCTCGGGCTCTGCGCCGTGCACGGTTGCCGGAGTGATTTAATATCGCAGATCTACGACACGTGTTTCACCGTGGACAACTGCGTCTCGACCGCCGAGCTCTGCGAGGAGCTGACCGTCGACTTCGCGGGCCTCTTGCACACGAACGCGATTTGCACCGTGACCTGCGCGGCCGAAGGCCCCCTGTCCCTGGACTGCCCAAGGGCCTTCATCGGCCGAAACGGGAGCTGCTATCCGTCGAACGTCGGCGGAGGCCCGGACAGCACCCTGATTTGCTTCGAACCGTGCGACGTGAACGGAGACTGCTTGCTCGGTTTTCGCTGTCTCGGCGCCGTGGAACTGTGCCCCATGGACCCGACGTGTCCGATTGCCGAGGACGACCGGATTTGCGTACCCGGACCGCTCTGACGCTTTTCAGGCTCGTCCAGCGGGCACATGCTAACCCTCGCTCATGAACATGCATTGCACCGCGCGATTTTCCGCCGCATTGCTCATGTTCCTGATGCTGAGCTGCACCGGCCGGAAGCAAGTTCCTTTCGGCCTCGAGGAGGCAATCACCACCCCCGAAACGACCGAAGAGGTCGAGCAGGGGGCTCCGGGCTTGCCCGTAGGAGAAGTATTCGAGCCTGGCCAAGTGGAGGTTCCGATCGAAGAGTCGGCCATGGTCCTCGACGCGGGCTATGCATTGGCGGCGCTCCGCTTGGACTTGGATGGTAACGAGGTGATCGACGCCCTCGTCGTGTCGGCGGGTCCGGAAGAAGTGCGCCTGCAGGCGGGGTATCCACGCGGCATGACGGTCAAAACCCGCACGATCGACTCGTTCATGGTGCCCGGGCACTGCGTGGACCCAAAGGCCGAGATAGGCCAGCTCTCGGAATCCCTGGTTGGGGTGAAGGTCGAGCACAGTTGCGAAACTGGCAGGCGCGAGAATTTCTGGGTTCTCTCCGTCGAGGCCCAACCCCGGGTGAGGGAGCGGATCACAGTCTTCCCGCCCAACCGTGGCTCCGGCGTTCCGATCGAGTTGTCCCTTCGCGTCGAGGATCACGACTCTGATGGATACGATGATGTGATCGCCGACACGCGAATCGGTACGATGGTAGTGCCACTGACCTGGCTCAATCGGCCCGGCGGATTCGCCAGAGACGCCTCCCAGCCCGAAGCGACGTTTCGACAGCTCGCGGATCAAGCAGCCGCCATGCTCGGCGCCGACGTGTCGGGCGCAGAGAAGCTCGCTTCGGAGGTTCTCGAAGCGTTTCGCGTGCTTTGTCGGGAGAGCGGGGTGGCTCGGCTCGGCCTCTCGGGTACGCAAGGCCTTCAGTGCCAACGGTCACCAGGCGCGGCGCGGGCGTCGACAGTCGCAGCGGCGGCCGCGATACGACGAGGCAACTTCGTTCGCGCCCTCGAGCTCCAGCGTTGGTGGAATCAGCCCGCCACGCAACCGACGGCGGAGGACCGAGGGCTGGTGCAGGCCGCCTGGCAACGCGCGAAGGCGAAAAGCACGGCGACCTGGCGACGACTCGACAACGAAGCCAGTCCCGTCCCGCTTCACTTCCTCGATTCAGACACCCTCGTGGTCGGAGGACGCCAGCCACGGAAAATCCAAGTCAGCACAGGTGCGCGTTCGAGCCTCTCGGAGTTGG
>JAPUKT010000037.1 GCA_027295555.1 Deltaproteobacteria bacterium | reverse complement strand
ACCCGAAGCGCCGCCCCGCGCTCCTCGAGAAACTCCATCGTGTCGAGGTCGGCTTTGACCATCCTGGAGAGCCGCTGAACCCTCGCGAGGTGTCGCATCAGCGCATCGAAACCACCCGCCACCGGCAACATGCCGGCGCGTCGAATTCGATAGAGCGCCCGAGCCCGCTCGTGCAAGTGGCCCTCCGCCTCGTCCCTCTGATTTTGGAGGCCTGAGATCTCCGCGTCGATCTGGGCTTGCCGGGTCTGCGCATGCTCGATGCGGGCGAGGTTCTCGGCGATCGAACCTTCGACCGAGGCGACGTCGGCGAGGCCTGCGATTCCGGGAGCGGGTTCCGCACCGGCCGTCGTGGCGGCCAGCGCCATGGCGATCAAAACCCAGACTCGACTTTCGATTTTCATGTCACACCGACAGGTAGCGCCGCACCGACAGCGCGCTGCCAATGGCCCCGATCAGCGCGCCGCCTGTCAAAAGCGCCAACAACGTCCACACGCTGAGGAACACGACGCGACTTCCCGTCAGGGCAGCCAACGTCGAGTCGACCGATTCGTGGATCGAGAGATACCCGATCAGCAAGACGAGGACCGCCAGCAAGGCCGAGGCGAAGCCCTGGAGCATGCCTTCGAGCACGAAGGGCCCCCGCACGAACCCGTTGGTCGCGCCACACAGTTTCATCACCTCGATCTCCTGGCGGCGACGCGCCACCGCGAGGCGGATCGTGTTCCCGATGACCGCGATCACGCAGAACATGACCAGCAATGCCAGCCCCGCAGCGAGCATGCGAGCCCCCCACAGCAAGTGGTCGAGCTTCTGGAACCAGCTGCGATAGCTCTCGACGTCGCTCACCGCACGGAACTGGCCGAGCCTGGTCGCGATCGACTCGCTCCGCTCACGCGTCACCCCGTTGACGAGGCTCACTTCGAGCGACGCGGGAAACACCTCCTTCGGAAGCGAGCTGAGGTCCGCTCCCACATCGGCGTCTTCGAGGAAGGATGTCCTTGCTTGCTCCGGCGTCACGTGGGTGACCTCGTGCACATCGCTGAGTCCCTCGAGCACGACGCGGAGCTGCGCGATGTCCTGCACGTCGGCGTCATCCTTGAGGAAGAGGGTGATGCGACCGCTCTGCCCCCACCGCGTGGCAGCCACATCGAGATTGGTCACCCCGAGAAGCGTCGCCCCGAGACAAAGAAAGGCGACCGCCAAGCTCGAGACCGCCACGATATACAGTCGGCGCTCCTCGCGAAGCCCCCGCCTCGCACGTGTCATTGCGCTCTTCACTTCCATCGTTTCACCCCACAAGCGTGTGAATGCCACTGCCCGGCCAGTGTTTGAGCCCCTGTTGAGCCTCGATGACACGACCTTCATCGATCGCGATGAGTCGATGATCCCGCTTGGAAATCAGCGAGTGGTCGTGGGTCGCGAACAACACGGTCGTCCCCGTCGAGTTGATCTCTTCGAACAACGTGAGGATGTCGATCGCGAGGTGCGGATCGAGGTTCCCAGTGGGCTCGTCCGCCAGAATCAACGCCGGCTCAGGCACGATCGCGCGCGCGACCGCGACGCGCTGTTTCTCGCCGCCGGAGAGGTTGCTGGTTTGCTCGTCGCCGCGACCGTTCAGCCCAACGCGCTCGAGCGCCTCGGCGACGCGCGACCGGATCAACCGTTGCGGCATCGAAAGGATCTCCAACGCGATGGCGATGTTCTCGAACACCGTCCAGTGATCGATGATCCTGAACTCCTGAAAGACGATTCCGAGGTTCCGTCGAAGGAAGGGGATCGACTTGTCGGTGAGCCGAGCGATGTCGCGACCACAGAAAAGCACGCGGCCTTCATCGACCATGAGCTCCCGGTAAATGAGCTTGAGGAGGGTGCTCTTCCCCGCGCCGCTCGGGCCGGTGACGAAAGCGAACTCCCCCCGCTCGACCTTGAGATTGACGTCCCGCAGTGTTGGCTGGTCGGGCCGGAAGAACTTGTACACTTCCTCCAGCACCAGAATCGGCTTCGCTAGCTGGGGCTGGCTCGCACGGGCCCCGGCGCGGAAGAATGGAAACGGGCGAACAACCTTGGCTCCCTGCATAGAATCCGGCTAACCCGGGGGCCTCTCAGGGGGCAAGAAATCGGCGAAAAATCCGAGGTTGCCGCCTGCCCCGCGCCGGCTAGAGTCGGCGGACCATGGGCAATCGGGCGGTCGAGTACGAATCGGCGGACCGGATCGGGATCCTGACCCTGAATCGTCCGGAACAACGAAACGCCATGAGCCCCGAGCTCCTCGATGCGTTCTCGGAACAGATCAAAGTCGCCCAAAACGATACCGAGATTCGCTGTTTGGTCATCACGGGCAAGGGCCGCTGCTTCAGTGCGGGCGCCGATCTCCGCTCGTCCTTGCAGCGTGACGATCTCGGCAAGCCTTCCCGCGAGACCTCCTACGCCATGTACGAGCCTTTCCTGCAGGTGCTGGACCTCCAAGTCCCGGTGATCGCCGCGCTCAATGGCCACACCGTCGGCGGCGGGTTTGGTCTCGCCCTGCTCGCCGATATCCGTGTCGCAAATCATGATTCGAAATACGGCGCTAATTTCGCGCGCTTGGGCATCCATTCTGGACTCGGCATCAGCTACGTGCTCCCCCGACTGGTCGGGCCCGCCCACGCCGCCGAGCTCCTGTTCAGCGGCTCTCTCATCAGCGGCAGCGAGGCGTTACGCATCGGGCTGGTGAGTCACGCGGTGGATGCGGAGGACGTCCTGCCAGTAGCGTTTCGAATTGCCCGAAGCATCGCGGGCTCGGCCCCGCTCGCGGTCCAGACGATGAAGGCCTCGATCCGCCGGGGCCTCGGTTGGCAGATCCGAGAAGCCGCGCTCGGAGAAGCCGGGTTGCAGGCCGAAAGCTTGAACACCGAAGACGCCAAGGAGGGCATCAGCGCGATCCTCCAAAAGCGAGAACCTGAGTTCACGGGCAAATAGGGGCTAAGATCTAGGGCGCACGAATGCTGGCCACACCCGAGCTACCGATACCGCTGGAGGAAGTCCCCGAGGCATTGCGGCGCTTCGCCGATCCCAACGGCCCCACCCCCGCACGCATGATGGCGGCCAAGGGGATCGTCCCGGTCAAAGGGGCCGGTCTCGTGTTGCTGTTGGTTCAGCTGTCGGTCGACCCAGACGCGGGAGTGAGCCAGGCCGCAACCGACACGCTCGCCGGGCTCCCGGAGAACGTATTGCTCCCCGCATGCAAGTCCGACCTCCCAGCGGGCGTGCTCCACGAGGTCGCTCTTCGGTTTTCCAAACGCGACGAAGTCCTGGCACGGCTCGCGGCGAACCACGCGGTGGCGGACGCGACCATCGCGCACATTTCGAGTCACTGCGTCGAGCGCATCACCGAAATTATCGCAGTCAACCAGCAACGGCTTCTCGGCGCCCCCAAGATCATCGAGGCTCTGTACAAGAACAAGAACACCCGGATGTCGACGGCCGACCGCTTGATCGAGCTCGCTGCGCGCCACGAGGTCGAGCTCAGCGGTATTCCGATGTTCGATGAGCTCAAGAAGGCGATTCAGGGGCAACTGATCCCGGAGCCGAGTGAAGAGCCGCTCCCAAGCGACGCGCTATTTACCAAGGCCCTCGACGAAGACTCCGACCAGGACGCGATGGAGCGCGACAAGATCGACGGCACCGAGGAGACCAAAGAGGAGTTCGTTCCGCTGCACACCAAGATCCGGAACATGAACGTTGGCG
>JAPUKT010000369.1 GCA_027295555.1 Deltaproteobacteria bacterium | reverse complement strand
GCGTCGTCCTCGAACAGCGCTTTGGCACCTTGCCGCGGCGGGTCGAGCACCACCACGTCGTAGCGACCTTGCGGTGGTCGGTTGGCGTCCCCTTCGACGACAAGCGCCTCGAGACTGCGCGCGGCTAGATTCTCTCTGCAGGCTCGAGCTGCGCCGGGGTCCTGCTCCACTGCAACCAAGGTCTTGGCGCCCGCGGCCAAACCCACCGTGAAGTTCCCGATGCCGCAGTGGAGCTCCAAGACGCGCATGCTCCCGGGTTCCGCGAGGGCTGTCACCTGCGAGACCAACAGCTCGTTGATCGCGTCGTTGGCCTGCGAAAACGACTCTGCTGGGCCCCACAACAGTCCTTCATCGAGCGCGCGTGTCGCGACCCTCGCCTTCCCCCACCCCGCCGGGATCTCGCTGCCGCCGCTTCGAAGGCTCACCCCCGCAACGCCCTCGGCCTCTGCGAGTCGCTGACAGGCCTCGAACAACTCCGGTTCTTGTTTGTCCTCGGTCCGAAGCTCGACGACAACGGCTTCAGCCGAAAGCGACAGCTGAATCTCTCCGTCTCCCCGGATCGACTCATGCAGATGTTCGCGCGTTGCGTCCCATGCTCGCTGGAGGGGCTCGGCCAAGACGATGCATCGTCCGATGTCGATGACTCGCTTCGAGTGACGCTGACGGTACCCGAGGTCTTGCGCATGCCAGGCGAGTCGCGCTCGCCGTCGGTAGCCGAGCTCGTGTGGAGACGCGATCCAGGTGAGGTCCGTGGCATTCGCCCCGGGAAGCCCCTCACAGGCTTCGCGAAGAAAGCCCTCTTTGATGCACCGCTGGAGCTCCATGTCGGCGATCATCAATGGACACCCGCCGCAACGGTGTGCAACGTGGCATGGCGGTTCCCGCCGGCCCCGAGCTCCTTCGACGACTCGAGTCAGCTTCCCCCGTGCCGCGCCGCGCTTCGACTTCGTCCGCTCGAGCTCGACGGTTTCGCTAGGCAGGCCGCCTGGCGTCAGCACGATCCCTTCGCGCGTTTCGACCACCGCGTCGCCGCCCCGGCCGACCGCGCGGACGCGCCCCTCGATTCGGCGGTTTCGAGACATCAAAACGCGAAGGTCTGAGCCGGCCTGCCCCTCTCGAACAGGAAGCTGATATCCCCGCTCAGGATGGCGTGCCGGTTTTCGGGGTCGGAAGTGTCTACGAGCTCGACATCGGTGAACTCTGCTGTGGTCATTTTGGTGTCGTTATCGATCCAGAAGACGAACAACTCCTCGAAGCGAACGGTGCCGGAGACCGAGCGGTACTGGACTGGGATCTGCGAAAAGCCTGGGCAGGTGTCGTTGAGATAGAGCGTCATCTGGACGGGCGAGTCGAGTAGCTCGAGCTCGATGTCGACCCCGAGCATTTCGTTTTTGACAAGCTCCGGGTCGGCGATGAAAAACGAAACACCATCGCTCACGTTCTGGATGTCGCCCCCCCGCTGCATCCTCATGTCGATGATCTCGACCGAGGTACTCGGCTGCATGCCGAAGAAGTCCGGGTTGAGCGAAAACGGCCCACCCTCGAGCCCGCAGTCCGGGGCCCACACTTGCCCAACTGCGCTGCCTTCACCTCCACCGGTGGCGCAGCTTCCGAGCAGCATCACAGCCAGGATGCTCAAGGTCCATGCGCCAAGCTCATGCGATGAAGCCGCCACCGATCACCTCGTCACCACGGTATACCACCGCAGCCTGTCCGGGTGTAATCGCGCGCTGCGGTTCGGCAAAACGAACCTCGAAACCATCGCGGGTCGGCGTGATGTCACCGACGGCGCCTTGGTGGCGGTACCGGATTCGAACCTCGCCCTGAAACGTGTTGGCGGGTCGACCGGTGACCCAATGCGCGTCCTTGGCGGTGAGCTGTTGGTCGTAGAGCTCTTCCTCGCTTCCAACGACCACATCGTCGGTCTCCGGCATGATGCGAAGCACGTAGCGTGTGCCCCCTCCCCCGAGACCGAGCCCTCGTCGTTGTCCGCGGGTGAAATTGGCGACCCCTTCGTGGCGCCCGAGGACGTTTCCTTTCGGGTCCATGATCCGGCCGGGCTTGCTCATCTGTCCCTCACGGCCGACGAAATCGCCGACGCGGCCGTCGGGCACGAAGCAGAGCTCCTGGGAGTCCGGTTTGTCGGCGTTGGGTACCCCGAGTCGACGGCCGGCTTCGCGAACCTCGGGCTTCGTCAAGTCGCCGAGAGGAAAGACGAGTCGCTCGAGGGTCGGTTGTGGAAGCCCAAACAGGAAGTAACTTTGATCTTTGTCCCCGTCGCGGCCTCGCAGCAGCCGAAGCTGTCCGTTCGCGGAGCGCTCCAAGCGCGCGTAGTGGCCGGTCGCGATGTGGCTCGCCCCGAAGCGCTCGGAGACGTTGGCCAGGTGCGTGAGCTTCACCGTCCGATTGCAGCTCACACATGGAATTGGCGTTCGTCCGGCGAGATAGTCCGCGACGAACGGGTCGACGACGTGCTCTCGAAACGCCTTTCGCTCGTCGAGCACGTAGTGCGGAATGCCGAGATGCTCGCAGGTGCGGCGTGCGTCGTCGCGGTCCTCGGGGGCACAGCACCGGCCGACCTGCTGGGCCCCTTCGGCATCCCAAAGGTGCAAGGTCACCCCGATCAATTCGTGGCCGGCTTCGTGTAACAACGCCGCCGCAACCGAGGAGTCCACGCCTCCGCTCATGGCGACCAGTATTCGTTTCGGCCCAGTCATGGTGCGACTACTGAACAAACCAACCGTGGTCTGTTACACTCAAAGGAAAGATGTATTGTCCAAATCACACAGTCTATTTCCATTATAAAATCGATAGTTTGAAAGTTGAATATCGAAAATTACTGAGATATCTTTCCTCAGACTTCAAATTGGGTTGAGGTTTACGGCTGGCCTCGCGAAAGCACCCGCTGAAAAGCCAATGATGCCAGGTCGATATCCGGCTCAGTGGTCTCGATTCCTAGACTGATTCGAACCGCGGATCCAGCCCGCCACTGCTCATCTGGATACATGGCGAGG
>JAPUKT010000368.1 GCA_027295555.1 Deltaproteobacteria bacterium | reverse complement strand
TGGCCCGTATCCGTGCCCACATCAAGATGCGCGGCCTCTCTCTGCAGCTCGCTGACCAGGCCCGGCTTGCTTCCGCCGGCACTCTCGCAGCGGGGCTTGCGCATGAGGTGAAAAACCCACTGAACGCGGTCGTCAACGCCGCCAAAGTGCTGGAGCAAGGGGGGTCGAAGCGTGTGCCCAGTGAGAAACTGCTGGGCGTCATCGTCGATGGAATCAACCGGATCGACAGCATCGTTTCGGCACCGTGCACGAGGATTACGAGGTGACCGGCGATGTTTTCGTACCTGCACGGGCGTTCAATCAGGTGCTCCTGAACCTCGTGGACAACGCGGTGCAGTCTGGCGCTGGAAATATTTGGATCGAGCTCAAGCAACGGGAAAAGGTGATCTCGGTTGCGGTTGCCGATGACGGCCCTGGCGTCTCGCCCGACATGGTTCACCGGATCTTCGACCCGTTCTTTACAACGAGGGCGGAAGGCGACGGGACGGGGCTGGGGCTTCATTTGAGCCGAAGAATCGCGCAGGAGCACGGTGGTGAGCTAAGATATGAACCTAGGCCCGGTGGGGGGGCTCGCTTTGTGATGGAGATTCCAGCCATGGAGCAAGCGGCATGACAGCGCACGTTTTATTCGTCGACGATGAAGAGCCGAATCTGGTTGTCTTCGAGGCGGTTTGTGGGGACGACTTTCCCGTCCTGACCGCGTCGAGTGCGGCCGACGGGCTTGCGTTGATGAAGGAGCACGAGATCGGTGTGGTGCTCACCGACCAACGGATGCCGGGGATGACCGGGATCGAGCTCCTCGAGAAGGTGGAGAGCGAATACCCGGAGACGATTCGGCTTTTGATCACGGCGTACTCGGACCTTCAGGCGGCCGAGGACGCGATCAACCGTGGGCACGTGCGTCGCTACATGCGCAAGCCCTGGGACCCGGAAGTGCTTCGGGCCGAGCTCCGCGATGCGATCGATCTCTACACTCTCAACACGCGTGTGAAGGAGCTCGAGCAGCGTTTGGTCGACACCGAGCGTGCGTACTCGCTGAGTGTGGTGGCGAGCGGGCTTGCCGAAGAGCTTCGCAACCCGGTGGGGTGGATTCGCAACAACCTCACGGTCATCGAGACCTCGGTCGGGGCCGCGACCTCGGCGCTCGAAGAGGCGACTCCGGACCTGACGCGTGCGCGCGGGATTTTGGCGCAGGTCGACACCGCCGTGACCGATGCGCGAGACGGAGTGAAGCGAATTCTCGAGCTGACCGAAGAAATGGCGAAGGCACCGGAAGAGGTCGAAGCCGAGATCGTCGATTTGGCCGAGGCCGTGCGTCTGGCCTTGCGCAAGGCCGAGAGCAGTGGGCTTCGTGGTCGTGCGCTGATCGAAGTGGCGACAGGTGTCGAGCCGAAGGTGCTCGCGACCCGCACCAACGTGGTGCAGATCGCCCTCAACCTGCTGGCCAATGCGATTCAACGGGCCGCCAGCCGAGCCGAGGGTCAGGGCGTGGTCCGAGTGAGCACCGCGATGCTCGACGGCAAGGCGGTGCTCGACGTGTCCGACAACGGACCGCAAATCAAAGGCGACCAGCTCAGCAACGTGTTCAAGCCCTTCGGCGTCGGTGGGCGTCTGCACGGGGCTGGGGTGGGTCTCGCGATCTCCAGGCGCATTGCCCAGGAGCTCGGCGGTGAGCTCGAGGTGTCGGCGACCGACAACCGGGAGACCCGGTTCCGTCTCACGCTGCCGCCGGCAGCCAGCGACGAGAGCGCAACCTGACGACGGGGCGAGACCGAGCTCTACATTAGTTTGCTGCCGCCGCCGCGGCTTTTCGAAGCCATTCACCGGTCGCCTCATCGGAGGGGAAGTACGACTCGATGCGCAGCTCTTGCGCGGTGACGTCCATCGGCGTGCCGAGCGTGGTGAGCGTCGTGAAAAACTCGAGCTCGACGTCATCCTTCTTGAGCTTCACAGTGATGCAAACCTCAGGCGTCGCCGCAAGATCGACTTTACGCAACTGCGAGGACACGCCAGGGTACGCGAGCAATGCATCCATGAGCTTGCGGCTCTCGCTGGTTTCGAGCTCGATGATCGACTCACGATACAGGCGGTCCAGCAAGATGCCCGCCACTTCCTCCCAGTTGACGACGTACGGACGCACGCCAGCCGGATGAAACAACGAGTGCATCACGTTCTGCGTGATGATCGGATCGACCGGTGGCGTGTCGAAGAACAGTGCCAACAAGCGCGTGAATGCGTTGTTCATGTTCACGAGGTCCCAGGTGCGCGTGATCACGATCGCGGGGTACGGCTCGTGATGCGAGAGGATCGTGTCGAACGCATGACGCACTGGCAGCATCTCGGGCGCGGTAAGGTTGGTCTCTCGATAGACGGGGGCGAAACCCGCGGCCGAAAGCAGGGAGTTGCGCTCGCGTAGCGGAAGGTCGAGCGCGCTGGTGAGGATGAGGACCATCTCTCGACTCGGCGAGGACTTGCCGTTTTCGACGTAGCTGATGTGGCGGGTGGAAACTTCGGATTCGATGGCGAGCTGCTGCTGGCTCATGCGGCGCGCGGTGCGCCACTGGCGGAGCAACGGGCCGAAGCCGGCGGGAGCAAGGGACATTGACGACATGGGGAGAGTCTACCCCCTGCTTTCATGCTGCCCATGACCTCTGAGGTAATGGCACGGCCTCGCCGAGAGCCTCAGACTGGTCGCCACAAGGAGGTCTCTATGAAATTACGACTCTTTTCTCTGATCGCGGTGTTTGCAGCGTTCTCGGTCTATTCGACGATGGTCATCCTCGACCACGGCTACACCGGGTTCATGGAGCTCGCCATGACCGGTGCCTGGGCAACACAGGTCTTCATCGACCTGTGCATCGCGCTCGTCCTGTTCGCCCTCTGGATGTTCGGAGACGCGAGGGAGCGAGGCCTCCCCTTTTGGCCCTACTTCATCGCGATCTTGACCACCGGCTCCATCGGCGCCCTCGCCTACCTGATCCACCGCACGATCCGAGAGGGTAGCCACGCCCCAGCCCCAGCCCCCGGCCCCGCCACCGCCTGAAAAAGGGGACCGTCCCCTTTTTAGCGCTCGATGTAGCCGATGGCTTCTAGGTGGGCGGCGACGTCTTCGTCGAGCTCTACGGCGTCGGCGGAGACGGCGGCCTCGTTGGCCAGGGCGCGCTGCTTGACCAAGGTCTTGGTCGTCGCGACGACGTCGTCGGTTTGGGCACCGGCGAGGTTGTTGGTCTCGCCGGGGTCGAGGTCGATGCGGTAGAGCTCGATCGGTTCGAGGCCACGTGGGTTGCCCGGGTTGGCGCTGATCAGCTTGTACTCGTCGGTGCCTCGCAGCTCGCGCACCGACTCGAGCACGTTGCCCTCGTGACTCTCTTCGGCATAGATCACATCGGTGCCGGTGAAGGCGTCGCCTCCCTGCACGCCTTCGGGCACCGGAACGTCGATCAGGCCCAAGACGGTCGGCATGAAGTCGATGCTCTGCACCCAGTGCCGCACCACCGTTCCGCCACGCCTGCTCTGCGGAAGCTTGATGAACAACGGGACGCGCACTTGCTCGTCGTAGAGCGTGGTGCCGTGCCAGAAGCCACCATGGTCGTCGAACTCCTCGCCGTGGTCGCTGGTGACGACGATCGTGAGGTCGTCATAGAGGCCGCGCTCCTGTAGCGCATCGAGGAGCTTGCCGAACTCCGCGTCCCAATAGGTGATCTCTCCGTCGTAGAGCGCGCTCAAGGCCGGCGCTTCGGACGGGTCGGGCCTTTGGTGCGCGGCCCGGGCGTAGCCGCTGCCATCGTAGGGGTGCGGGAAGTACGGGTCGTGCGGGTCCATGTACCCGACGAAGAGGAACCACGGGGCCGCTGCCTCCTCGTCGATCCAACCGAGGAGCGCGCGATTGACCGTTTCGGCGTCTTGATAGGCGGTGCCGGGAAGCACATCACCCTTGGCCGCGCGGAAGCGCTCGATGCGTTGGCGAACGAACTGCATCAACAGGAGCTTCGCGCTCGCATCGTCGGCGCCGAGTACGAACTCGGGCTCGAGGTAGTAGTAGTCGTCGAAGCCTTGTTGGAAATTGAAGTACGGCGCGACGTTGAAGTTGGTCGCGTAGCCGGCGGTGGAATAACCGTGGGGCTTGAGCGCTTCAGGGAGGGTCGTGAGCGAATCGGGCAGCGCGTCGCTCTTGGCCATGACGCCGTGGCTCGAGGGAAGTCGCCCCGTCAGGATCGAGGCGAAGCTCGGACGGGTCCAACTCGAGTTGGTGAACGCTTGGTCGAAGCGCACTGCGTCTTCGGCAAAGCGATCGAGGTTCGGCGTCGAGCCTGCGTCGTAGCCATACGCGGGCAAGTGGTCTGCGCGCACGGTGTCGATCACGATGAACAAGATGTTGTTGGCATTGCCGGCGTGTTGTACTTCGTCGGCGGTGGTTCCTGCGTGAGAGACGCGGTCGCCCATGGCGATGTTGACGCCGAGCCCGACTCCTACGACTGCGAGCAGCGCGACAGCCGTCGGCGCCTGAACCAAGCGACCGAACGGACCCCGTTGGACGAGCCATCGAATGCCCCGCGCGAGGATGGCGCTCATACCCGACACCACGAACGCGCAGCCGAGCAAGACCGCCAAACCGACTGCGCTCTTCCAGACCAGCTCTTCGTGAAAGAAGTCACGCCGAATGCGGAACACCCCCAACGCAAACGCAAAGAGCCCGAAGATCGCGGCCACGAAATAGCTAAAGGCCTCTTTTTCGGGAAGGGCTTGGCGCTTCATCCAACGACCGCTGAGCGCAGTCGCAAAGCCGAGGCCCGCGCCAAATGCCGCACAGAACACCCCGTAGGTAAAGGGCCCGTACAGAAACACCCGAGCACCCGTGGCGCCCGCCGACGAGGACGAAATCGCGAGCGCCTCGGCGAGGCCGATCAACATCCCCGCAAGGATGCCTGCGCTGAACCCGACCCAAAGCCCCCGCCACGGACTCGGCCATGCTTCGGGCGGCGCTTTCACGATCGCTTCGGTGGCGAGCTTTTCACGGTCGGGGTCTTCGACTCGAATCTTCGCATCGTATCCCGACTTCCGCAGGAGGAAGATCACGCCGCCAAACGCCGACACGAACATCTCGCAAGCAAAGCCGAGGGTAGGAATGAGAACGGCAACCGCGAGTGGCAAGCCGATTGCGGGGGACGTGTAGAGCGCAACCGCGGCGGCTTCGCGGAGCCCGATGCCGTTGATCGACGCTGGAATCAACGTGGCCAGAATCTGAAGCGACGACGCGAAGAACACTTCGCCGAGGCTCAGCTCGACCCCGAGCGCGCGGGCCGCGCACACGTAGATGAGATTGTTGAACGCGTGGGTGCCGACTCCGAGGGCCGCCGCTTGAATGAGCAAGCTGGCCTTGCCGCGGTAGGCGGCCACGGCGTCGATCAGGGTCTGAATGCGCGCGCGAATCCCTTCGGGAACGAAGCGAGCGAAGAACAGAAAGAGCTGTGGCTGGGCCAGGAACACCAGGCCTACGACGATGATCCCCAAGAACACCGTGTTGACGAGAAGCACCCCGTCGGTGCCGATGAAGCGCATCCCGAAGATGCTTCCGAGCATCACGACGACGCCGAACGCGAGCTGCCCGAGGATCATCTCGACCCCAATGGTGGCGGTCGCGCGGGCGGTCTTTCCGGTGTGCTTGGCGACGTCGTAGATGCGCCAGCCGCCGAATCCCGTGAACCCGCCGGGGGTGAAAGCCCCCCAGAATCGGGCGATCATGATCGAGCCCCCGAGGAAGCGCCATGGCGCGAAAATCCCCTGCCCGACGAGAAGACGCTGCCAACGTACGGTGCTGAACCCGATGGCGATGAGCTGCATGCCGATGGCGGCCGCGACCCAACCCCAGTGCAGACCTGCAAGGCGACTGAGGAGATCCTCGGCCCCGTCACGCCGGATCACCTTGCGGAAGATGAAGGCCAGCATGCCAACCGAGAAGACGAGCTTCAGAAGAAAGAAAGCGATCTTTTTGGGATTCGAGCGCACGTGTCCCCTGCGGGCTGCCGTAACCGGTGCACGCTAAAGGGTCAAATTGGCGACGCCTACACCGCGCACGGCGCTTAGTTGCGCCGAGCGGCCGCGGTTGGTAGCGACGCACCATGCGAGATCACGCCGCCACACGATTCGGGCTTTGGGCTCTGTTTTTCCTCTTTGCTTGCCAGGGTGAAAAGGCTGGCCCGGCCGAGACGCCTCCGACGGCCCAAGCACCCGAAGCACGCGAGACGACGACGATTGAGGAGCCCGCCGTGAAGCCTCCGACGACGCAAGGGTTGCCGGACTCGCTCCCGAACGGGCTGCTGCTGGCTTACTCGCAGTTCGAGGTCGTCAATGGCAAGGCCACCGCGAAGCCCGGCCCTGCGCGCCTGGAGATTCTCACGCGGGAAGGCGGCGCGTGGAAGACCGAGGTGATCGAAGACCCACAAAGCAACGTGTTTCACAAGGCGATGCCGCTGAAGCCCCGCGGCCAAGCGCCTGGGTTTCTCACGCTCGGCGGCTCGGGCGCGTACGTGAAGCTCTGGCGTCCGGAGAAGGGCAAGCTCGAGCCCACCACGCTGTGGCAAGCCGAGTTTGGCGGGAAGTTCAGTCGGATGCGTGACGCGGAGGTGGCCGACCTTTACGGAGACGGCACGCCTGATATCGCGGTGGCGACCCACGACCAGGGTGTCGTCGCCATCCTGCGTCAGCGTCCGAACAACAAGTGGAAGGCCGTGCGCATCGACCAGAAGAAGGATACGTTCGTTCACGAGATCGAGATCGGCGACCTCGATGGCGACGGAGTGCTCGAGGTGTATGCAACGCCGAGCGACCCCAACAAGCTCGACGCCGAAGCGCAACACGGCAAAGTTGTCCGCTACGTTCCGAAGAAGAAGGAAGGCCGTACGGTCGTGGCGGATCTCGGCAACCGACACGCCAAGGAGATCTACGTGGGTGACGTCGATGGGGATGGCACCGATGAGCTCTACGTCGCCGTCGAAGCGCTCACCAAGGGGCGCGGCGCCAACCTCGAGATCATCGAGCCAGTTGAGATTCGCCGTTACGACGCCGACACGCCGCCCGACGCCAAAGTCGTCATCGCAACGATCCCGGATCGCCTTTCGCGCTTCCTGACGGTGGGCGATGTCGACGGTGATGGGAAAAAGGAAATGGTCATCGCTTCGTTCAGCAAAGGCCTTTGGCTGCTGCGACCCGGCAAAGACCCGAAATCCGAGTGGGGCATCGAGAACATCGACCGTGACTCGGGTGGCTTCGAGCACGCGGCGCTTCTCACCGACCTCGATGGCGACGGAATAGACGAGCTTTACGTCGCAGCCGACAACCAGGGCGAGCTTCGACGGTACGTGTGGGTGCACGGCCGACCGAAGCGTGAAGTGATTCAGAAGCGGGACATCCCGATGTCGCAGATGACCTGGAACATCAGCCGAGCACCTACTGCTCTTTGAGCCGGGGAAGCAGCTCCGCGAAGTTGCAGGGGCGGTAGCGGATATCGAGCTGATAGCGAAGGATGCCATCCCAGGCGTCTTTGCATGCGCCCGTCGACCCCGGGAGCGCAAACATGTACGTACCGCGTGCGACTCCCGCGACCGCGCGCGATTGAATCGTCGAAGTGCCGATGTTCTCGTAGCTCAGCGTCCGAAAGAGCTCGCCGAAGCCAGGAATCGACTTTTCCCATACCGCCTCGAACGCTTCTGGTGTGACATCTCGCCCGGTCACCCCCGTACCGCCCGTGGCAAGGACGACCTCGACGTTGGGCTCGTTGACCCACCGACGGAGCTGAACCTCGATGCGCTTGCGGTCGTCAGGAACGATGACCTTGTCCATGACGTGGTGGCCCGCTGCCTGTGCGAGCTCGACCAATAGCGCGCCGGACTTGTCTGTCTCTTCCGTACGCGTGTCGGACACGGTCATCACAGCGATGCGTAGCCCCTTGAAGGGAATCGATTCGTCGAAACTCGGACCGGCCATGTTACCCCCCGATCTCGCTACTGAGCGCGGCGGCGAGCTTGCCGGCTTCTTGTGGGTCGAGCTTCCCCGCGGGCCATTCCATGCCGAGCCCCTGATCGACACTTGGCTTGGGGATGATGTGAAAGTGGACGTGAAACACCGCCTGGTGGGCCATCGGGCCGTTGTTCTGGAGCACATTGTATTGCTCCACCCCGGTGACGGCCTTGATCGCCCGGCAAAGCCTCGGAAGGACCCGGCCGATCGCGGCGGAGGCTTCGTCCGAGAGCTGGTCGAGCGTCGCCACCTGTTCCTTTGAAATGATGAGGGTGTGACCGTAACTCAAGGGCCCAAGATCGAGGCAAGCGAGCAGGTGCTCGTCCTCGTAGACCTTGTGACAGGGGATGTCCCCGCGGAGAATCTTACTGAAGATCGTGTCCGCCATGGCGCTGAGCTTATACGCTCCGACCCCAACCGCCTAGAGCTTTGGGCTTTACCGAGGGCGCCGGAGGCCTTAGGCTCCCCGGATGAAAAAGCTTGCTTCTCTCCTTCTTCTGGCCCTCCCCCTTGCCCTCGGCTGCAGCAGCAGTGACGGAGGCAGCACTGGGACAGGCGGCACGGGCGGCACCGCCGGGACGGGTGGCGCCGGCGGCTCGGTGTTCTCGGCCGACCCACCTCTCGTGCTCGACGAGGACGAGCGACCCGCAATGGTTGCGATTCCGTCCGACTATGACCCGAGCACGTCGTACCCGCTTCTGATCCTGTTTCACGGCATCGGGTTCACCGGTATGATCCAAGCTGGGTTCTTTCAAATATTCGACATCATCGACGAGCGGCAACTGGTGTTCGTCTATCCGGACGGCATCGACGGTGCCTGGAATGGAGCCGGATGCTGTGGCGACAGCGGGGACGTCGACGATGTCGGGTACATCACGGGCCTCATCGAAGAAGCTAAACAAGTCTACAACATCGACGAAGACCGGGTGTACTTGATGGGCCACTCGAACGGCTCTTGGATGTCGTTCCGCATGGCGTGCGAACGTTCGGAGTTGATCGCCGCAATCGTCACGCTCGCGGGCGCGACCTGGAACGACCCCGACGACTGTCAGCCTGCGACACTTCCCGTCAGCGTGCTCAACGTGCACGGAACCGCCGACATGAGCGTTCCATACGAGGGCGGCGACTTTCAGCCCGGCGCTGTGGAGACAGTCGAGCGGTTCGCAGGGCGCGCGGGCTGCGATCTCGAGGCCACCACATCGCTCGAGAGCATCGATCTCTTCCCGACCCTCGCGGGGGTCGAAACGCATCGGGTGTCCTACTCCACCGGGTGTGCCGAAGGCATTGACGCGGAGCTGTGGACTATCGAGGAGGGACCCCACACTCCTGTTTTCCTCGAGACGGAGTGGGCGTCGCTG
>JAPUKT010000367.1 GCA_027295555.1 Deltaproteobacteria bacterium | reverse complement strand
GGGATCACGGCCGCGCCCTTCCGGATCGTCCCTAAGGGTTGCCAAGCCGCAAGTCCGCGAGGAAGTAGAACGCAGGCCGCAATACCTATGCCCGCTCGCACTACCCTCCCTTTATGGGTGACAACGGAGATTGGGTCCGCGAGGCGTTGGCGGTCTCGGGATCGAGTGCCAGTCCAAAGCCGTCGGCAAGGCGTGTGAGGTGGTTGAACATCCCGACGATGTGCGCGACCTCCAGACAGGCATGATCGTCGAACCCGAGTGCCCGCAACGGTCCCCAATCGTCTTCAACAAACCGTGTGGGTGTCGCACTCAGCTTGTCTGCGACTTCGCAGAGTGCCCGAGTACGATCGTCGAGGCCCTCGACTTCGCTCCACGCGCGACACTTGATCGCCTCGACGAGTTCAGTGTCCCCGCCCTCGACACGCAGAAACTCTGCGTGAGATTGCGTTCAGTAGAAGCAGTCTTGAGCGGCCGATGTTACGCCGCCAATGAGCTCGCGCTCGCGCCGGGAGAGGAAGCCGGGTCCGAACATGACTGCGACCAGGAGTTGGACGAAGGGGGCGCCTATCTGGGGGTGGGCCATGACCAACCGCCCCATTGCGGGTAGGAACTCGAAGTCGTAGCCGCCCTCCGTATCTGCAGTCCAGCCGAGCTCCTTTGCACTTGGAAGCTCCACCCAGGCCTCCTTCTCCATGTCTTGCCCTCCACTCTGTCTGCCAATCCTGGCGGGAAACTCGGCTCTCGTTGAGGCAGAGCCTACTACAGACGGAATCACTGACGGAATCGATGTGCGGCTCTCTTAGCCGACCAGGCCGAGCGCGCGGGCCAGGCGCTCGAAGCCGTTCTGAAGGGCCACGTTAGGGGGCAGCAAGACGTTGCCAGCACGCCATGTGACGATGGCAATGTAGAGATCAAGGGCGAGGACGCTCGCGATTCCGAGAGTCGGAACCGCGTTGGCTTCGACCAGGCGCCAGATCAGCAGGCCTGTGGCGGGTGCCATGAGCAGGGTCGAGCTCACGACGCCTGGAGCGTACTCCCCGAAGAGAAACGTCCAGAGGAGGTGTTGCAGCACATTGGCGACCACGATCAAGATGAACGGGAGGATGACCCAGCCCATCGCGCGAGCGCTCTTGAGCCGCGTCGCGAGCCCGATCGCAATCACGCCTAGAGAGGTGATCAACACGAGTCCGGCCCACATGCCCTCGTTGGAAACGCCAGTAAAGTTCTCGAAGTTCCGCTCGGACCAGGAAGCGATGTTCCACTCCTCCATCTCGTGCGCGACGAAAGCGGCGGCAAAGATCCAGAGCGCACGGCGTAGTCGGGCGAGTTCGTCCACCGCTGCATCCTTCTCGCTCGGTAAGCCGCTGCGCCAGCGGCAAGGCTAGGTGCGCGCTCGCTGGCTGTCGTCGGAGCTTCGAGAGAGAGGGTTGGGCACCAACGCCTCGTCCGCCGTGACCGCGGCGTCCAGTCCTTTGACCGAGCCGGCCAAAGCGCGGTTGTCCCCTCCATTCCTGGCGGCTAGGCCCGGCTGGCTGCTGGGCCCGGCCGGCTGCTAGGCCCGGGGATGTGCGCGCCGGTGCTCGGCGGGGATGTGGCCGGTCCAACGTCGAAAGGCTCGGTGGAAAGCACTCGGCTCCGAGAAGCCGAGCAGGAAGGCAATCTCGCTGACGCTCTGGCGACCTTCATCGAGGTAGCGCAACGCCAGCTCGCATCGTACTTGGGCGACGAGTTCGCGAAAGCTCAAGCCCTCGTCCTTCAGGCGGCGGCGCAGGGTCCGCCCGCTCAACTCGACGTCTCTGGCTATCCGCTCGACGTCTGCCCTTTTCTCCGGAAGCGCGACAGCAATCGCGTGCCGTACACCATCGACCAGGTCTCTCGATTCGGGGAGCTGCTCGAGCAATATTTCCGCATGCCGTTCGAGCACGGCGCAAAGCTGCTCGTCGGGATGGGGCAATGGAATATTCACATGCGCGAAGAGGATGGCGTTGTGTGCTGCGCCGAAGTGCACGGGCACGCCGAAGATCTTTTTGTAATCGTCGAGTCGAGTGGGTTGTGAGTGACTGAAGTAAATCTCCAGCAAGGGTAGGTCCACGCCGAGCGCTCGACGGCCTTGTACGGCAATCGTTGCCAGGACAAAGTCCGCAGCAGCCCGCGGGATGCGGATTCCTTCAGCGACGCGATGCACCAGCAGAACGCCCGCGGTCGTATCCTCGAAGTCGAAGGAAATGGAGTCCGCCAGCAGTCGCCGAAAGCGCAAAAGTGTACCCGCCGCGTCTTTCACGGATCGACTGGCCTGGCCGAGGTACCCGATGACTCCGTAGTCACCGGGCGAGATCAGCAGGGCTGCATGCAATCCGATCTCGGGGTCACCGGATTGTGCGAGCGCCGAATCCCAGAAGGCTTGCACGGCCGGATACGCAAAGCGTGCGTTCGGGTCTTCGAGGAGCTCCGCCGCACCCGGTCCGAGCGCTACCTGCAAGTCCTCGCGGCTGACGCCGAGTTTCTCGAGGCTCTCGATGACGGGCAGGATTGCGCGGCTCGCGAACCTGATCGATCGAGCGTCCGAAGGCTCGCGTTTGGAATCGAGTCGACCCGTCTTGAGATCTGCCATCTGGCCCCGGGAGTCAATCAATTGGACGCGCGGATCATGGCCCCCCGAGCATGTTCGAACGACACTTTCGGGCGACCAATGTGTCCGGTTAGGCATCGAAGGAGGAGCAGTGGAGAGTAGGAAATCCCCGTCACGACGATACCTTTCTTCTGGGCGGTCTACCTCCGATCTACATTCGCGGTCTATTCGGTCGCGGAACACGCACGCTCCTGCTCGAGTTCTTCCGCAAAGCGCGACCGCTCGCGATACTGCGCGGGTTGTTCGTCGGACTTCGCGCACTCACCCGGTCGCTCGCAATGAAGACGCGCTGGCCCGCAGACGAATCGCCCTACCTCGATCGCCGTCTCAACGAGCTTCGCCGGAAGTCCCAATCCCCCAAAACGACACTCCGGGAATCGGACCGCCTCCTGGCAATCTGAACGCCGCCAAGAGTGTCCTTCCTGCTCTGGCGCGACTGCGCCGCGGAAAGTCGCTCCCCCCGG
>JAPUKT010000366.1 GCA_027295555.1 Deltaproteobacteria bacterium | reverse complement strand
GTGGCATTGGAAACGCGTACGGACGGAAGCTGCGCGAAAGAAACGATGGCAACGTCGCGCATCAGAGATGCTCCTCGTAGCTCTCGAACGGAGCATCGGGCTCGCCTGTCGGCTCGAAGTAGAGAATGTTCTCGAGCGAAGTCTCCCACTCTTTTTTGGGCTTCCACTTCGCCTTCACGCGCATCCCCATGCGAATCTGATCGTGAGGCACGCCGCTAACCAGATGATGGATCGGCATGTCGGCCCCATCGACCACGATCGCCCCAAAGCAATAAGGTGGCTTGAGTTTCTGAGCCCCGAAGGGAATGCGAATGATCGTGAATGTCGTGAGCACGCCGGTATCGGCGACTTCGACGTACTCGCTCGTGGGATTCCCTGTGACCGGATCGGCAGCACGCGGGGGCACGTAAACCTTCCCGGACTCAGGATCGCGGCCCCCGATGAGCTTGCCTTCCTGCAGGCCCTTGAGGAACGCGGTGTAGTGCTGCCCGGGTTTGACATCGTACTCCAGCCGGACCGGCCCTGGTAGATATGGCAGGACCGGCTCGAAACAGGCAATGTCCAGAATCGTCCCGTTGCGCTCTTCGGCCCAACGCAGGCGCACACGCATCCCCGTCTTCATTCGCTTCTGCTTCCCGGCGTCGACCACGTGCAACATCGCGTTGTCCGCGCCGTCGATCTGAATCAGCGCGAACGCGAAAGGGCGATCCAGTGGATGCCCTTTTCGCGGCTCGGCAACCCATGTCCACGACTTCACCGTGCCAGCGGGTCGCAACTGAACGAACTCATCCGTCGTAGGGTCACCCGCCTCGTCGTATTCGAGGGGCGGGCAAAGCACACGACCATCGGCCGTCTTGACGCCTTCGAGCACACCATAACGAAGGCTTTCCAAGAAACGCCCGATCACCGGCCCGGTGCTTCGGGTGTACGTATATTCGAGTACGTACGGGGCCGAAAGGAAGTCGCTCATGGGTGTCTTTCGATGTGTGGTTAGCCCTGGGGGAAGAATTTCTGCATCTTCTGGGCGAGAGCGATGTTGCCCTTCACCTTGAGCTTGCGCGTGAGGAACGCCTTTCGGCCGTCGAGGTCGCCGTTGGCCATCTCGATGAACTTCGCGGCGTCCATCATGATGTGAAGCGTCGGCTTCTCGCTCGTGCCGGTTTCGGCGCCCTTGAAGGCACCATCGTCGATCGTGACGACCCAGTCGCCACCGCCGTCCCCGCTCAGGCTGTATTGCATGGTCGCGGTCACGCCCTTGGCTGCATCGACCTCGAATCGATCCGCCAGGGTGCTGAAATACTCTTCTGTGTTGGCTACTTTGGCCATGCCCACCTCCGGGTTCGGCTAGAGAAAAAGGGTGAAAGTGAAGTGAAACGTGTTCTATTTTGTGGAGGGCGCGGCGTCAAGCCGCCACATTGCTGAAGCCCCAAAAACGCCCTAGAAGGAGCGATCGGCGGATGACCGAGACCCCGCGCAGTCTGATCGCCGAGCCCTGCCAGCGCTTCTACGGGCTGGGCTGGGCCTCATCCTTCGGGCGGTGGCGGATCGATCGAGCGAACCACCTGCAGGCCCGCGACGCACTCATCGCGGACACGGCGCGCCCAGATCACACGAGCACACTTGTAGATCTCCCGACCGGTGTGCGTGGTAATACGCAGGTCGCAAAGCGTACCGGTAGACAGCCAGCCCTGGAGCGAGAGCTGGACACCTGTGGCGCTGACATCGAGCACGGACGCCTCTTGCTGAATCGGCGTGAGGATCTCCACTCGTGCATCCGACGGCCAGCGCTCCGCTTGACGGCGATTATCAGGGTTCGAGGCCGGCCGCACCTCCGAGTGCGTGCGCAGCGGGGCCGGTCGGTCGGAATCCTGTTTGGGTAACTTCGAGGTCATGGTCGGCCTAGGTCGCGTAGTAGGCGCTGCGACCTAGACGTACATGATGCCGACCCTAAAGGCTGGTGTCGACAAAGAGGGGGATTCCTGTGCGGTATCTCACAAGCCGCATCCAAATCGCCGCGCCAGATCCCAAAAACGTAGTGTGCGAGAGATTTTCGTTTGGGGTCGAGCGCCCCCACGCTATCGCCTAGCTCAGACGTTCGATGATGGTGACGTTGGCCTGGCCGCCACCCTCGCACATCGTCTGCAGACCGTACCGGCCGTTGATGCGCTCGAGCTCATGAAGAAGGGTCGTCATGAGCCTGGCGCCCGTGGCACCAAGCGGGTGGCCGAGCGCGATCGCACCGCCGTTCACGTTCACCTTGCTCAGGTCAGCACCGAGCTCCTTGGCCCAAGCGACGACCACGGGGGCGAAGGCTTCGTTGATTTCGACCAGGTCGATGTCGTCAAGGTTCATGCCCGTCTTTTCGAGCGCGTACTTCGTCGCGGGGATCGGCGCGGAAAGCATCCGAATCGGATCTTCGCCACGAACACTGAGGTGATGGATGCGTGCGCGCGGCTTGAGGTCGTGCTCCTTGAGCGCTTTTTCCGAAACGATGAGCATCGCCGCAGCGCCGTCCGAAATCTGGCTTGCGACCGCAGCGGTGAGTCGACCGTCCTCCACCAAGACCGGCAACGCGGCCATCTTTTCGAGCGTGGTGTCTCGGCGAGGGCCTTCATCGGCGGTGACATTGCCAAAGGGAATGATCTCTCGATCAAAGCGGCCTTCGTCTTGGGCATGGATGGCCCGCCGATGGCTCTCGAGCGCAAACTTCTCGAGCTCTTCGCGGGAGAGGTCCCAGTCCTTGGCGATCATCTCAGCGCCATAGAACTGATTGATGGGCCGGTCGCCATACCGCTCGGTCCAACCCACAGACCCGGAGAACGGATCGGGAATGCCGAGCTCCTTACCGACGATCATCGAGGCGCCGATTGGAATCGTGCTCATGTTCTGGACGCCGCCGGCAACAACGACATCCTGCGTGCCGCTCATCACGCCTTGCGCCGCGAAGTGGACAGCCTGCTGAGACGAGCCGCACTGGCGGTCGACGGTGACGCCTGGGACGTGCTCCGGATAGCCGGCAGCCAACCAACACGTGCGAGCGATGTCACCGGCCTGCGTGGCTACGGTATCGACACAGCCAAAGACCACATCCTCGACGATCGCGGGGTCGATCCCCGCGCGCTCGACCACGCCCTTGATCGCATGGGCGCCAAGATCTGCGGAGTGAACTTGGCTCAGCCCGCCGCGCCTTCTTCCTACCGGCGAACGAGCTGCCTCAACGATGTATGCTTCAGCCATCTAAACCTCGCTATTGGATATCTGTAGCGGTGGCGGTTACCGCCCGCAAGGCGCCGTCTCCAAAGTCAAAGAATATGGCGACCTACGCGCTCGCGGTGGAAAGCCGAGTCGCCCCGAGCCGCAGCGAGCGCCCACGCGCGTTTCATCCACATATGGAGGTCGCATTCGATCGTGTAGCCAATCGCGCCATGCACCTGCAACGCCTGCTTCGCCACGAATCTTGCAGCGTCGCCTGCATAGATCTTGGCGAGGGAGACATCGACCTCGGAAGTCGCTCGAGTCGTGGCCATGGACCAACCGGCCCGATAGACCATCGGACGAGCGAACTCTTGCTGGATCAGAGCGTTGGCGAGCCGGTGCTTGATCGCCTGATGCGCGCCGATAGGCTTACCGAATTGCTCTCGGTCTTTGGCGTACTGCACCGCCATGTCGAGCATACGACGGGTCAGCCCGACGAGTTGGGCAGCGGTTGCTAGGGTGGCGTGCTCTTTGGCGAGAGACAGGAGCGCTTGGCTGTCCACGTCGCTCCGCATGCGGTGCGCTTCGCTCTCTTCGAAGCTGATGCGCGCGAGTTGCCGAGCGCGGTCGACCGATTGCTCGGGAACGGTGGACACTTCGGACATCGGAAGGCAGTACGCCACCCCACCTCGCTCTGCGATGAGAAGGTCCGCCGAAGCGGCGTAGGGCACGATGGTTTGATCCTCGAAAGCAACGACGATCTTTACGTCGCCTGTAGCGGCCGCTCCGAGCCATTTGTCTTTATGGGCGTCGGTCCCTGCTGCATCGAGAAGCGGAATCCCGACGGCGACGGTATCGACGATGGGCCCCGGGAACGCCGCATAGCCGACTTCCTCGAACGGCAGGATCGAATCGAGCTCGCGCATCGCCATCCCACCAGCCCCCTCCGATGCGGTCATGCCGATGACGCCAGTTTCCGCGAGGGTGGCCCAAACCGCAGCCGCGCCATCGGGGCGACCTTCCCACACGGCGCGAACGACTTCGGGCGCACACTCACGCTGCAACACCTCGCGAACGGTGTCGCGCAGCATCTTTTGATCGTCAGTAAAGGCGAAGCGCATCGTCGCTACTTTCGAGGAAGGCCGAGCACGCGCTCAGCAATGATGTTGCGCTGGATTTCGTTGGTGCCCGCGTAGATGGGCCCCGCCAGTGCGAACTGGAAGCCCTTCATCCACTGACCGTCGTCGACCGCGCTCTGTGTGCCTTCGTCGAGCTCCAGCAAGTCGCCGATCAACGCAAGGGCCGTCTCGTGGGTGCGAACGTCCATCTCGGACCAGAACACTTTGTTCATGCTCGAGTCGGGCCCGATCGATTCACCCTGCATCATACGGGTCACGGTCTGGAAGGTGAACCAACGGTACGCCTGCGCATCCATCCAAGCCTGAATGACCTGGTCACGCAGGACGGGATCCGAACGATCACGATATCGATGGTAGAGGCCGATTAGTCGGAAGGCAGTAGCCATGAACCGACCAGGACTCCGAAGGCTCAGCCCCCGCTCGGAGCTCGTCGTCGCCATGGCAACTTTCCACCCTTCATTGGCCGCACCGATGACGTCGGCGTCGGGCACGAATACGCTTTCGAGGAAGATCTCGGCAAACCCCTCGTCACCATCCAGGCGATCCACGCCGCGGACGGTCACGCCCTCGGCGTGAAGCGGGAACATGAAATAGGTCAGTCCGCGATGGCGAGTTTGCTCCGGGTCGCTGCGGAAAAGCCCGTAGGCCATGTCGCAAAACGCGGCCCGCGTGGACCAAGTCTTCTGACCGGTTAGCTGCCATCCGCCCTCGACCCGCCGGGCCGTGCTCTTGAGTGAAGCTAGGTCGCTTCCTGCATTCGGCTCGGACCAAGCTTGGCCCCAGGTGACATCGCCGCGCGCCATCGGTCGGAGGATTCGCTCCTTTTGTTCCTCGGTCCCGAACTCGAAGAGCGTGGGAGCCAAGAGGAAAATCCCGTTCTGGGTCACGCGGCTCGGCGCACCAACTCGGTAGTACTCCTCTTCGAAAATCAGCCACTCGACCAACGACGCTTCGCGCCCGCCATAGTGCTTCGGCCAAGACACCGCGGCCCACCCCGCGTCGAACAGCTTGTTCTCCCACTCGAGGTGCTGCGCGAACCCCTCGCGGGTGTCGCCCGATGGCAGGGACTCGGTCGGTACATTGGCTTCAAGCCAGGTGCGGCACTCTTTGCGAAACGCCTCTTCGTCAGCTGTGAAGTTGAGGTCCATCGAAACGACTCATGCTCCCAGGCGGGCCAGGGTCTCTTCCGCTTCGGCGACAATGCGTTGAATCAATTCGGCGACGGAAGGAAGCTCGTCGATCACGCCGGTGACCTGCCCTGTAGGCAGGATGCCGGCTTCAACGCGGCCGTCTACCATGGATGCCTTGGTCAGCATCGGAGCGTTGGCGGCCATCGCGAGCTGCGACCAGGTGAGCTCCTGGTTCCTCTTCATCGCAAGGCCTTCGCGCAGGAGCTCCCAGAACGACGTCCCCGTGATCCTCATGAGTGACAACGCATTGATCAAGGCTCGAGGAAAGCGAGTCAGCACACTGGCCTTCTCGAGCTTGTCGATGAGCTTGGTCCGGATAACGCGCTGCGGATAGCCGTCCACCGCCCTGGTCACGATAGTTCCGTTGGCTTTCGTCTCGAGGTAGACCTCTTTGACGTGATCGGGGACTTGGCTCTCCTGGGTCAGAAGGAAACGCGTGCCCATCGCGATCCCGGAGGCTCCGAGCGCCAATGCCGCCACCAAGCCGCGACCGTCGCGGAACCCGCCAGCCCCCACGACCGGGATGTCGACCGCGGAGGCCACATCGGGAATCAAGATCGAAGTCGGAATCTGACCGGTATGACCACCGCCCTCTTGGCCTTGTGCGATGACCGCATCGACGCCCCAGGCCTGCACCTTCTCGGCATGACGGCGCGCGCCGATCGTCGGCATCGTCACGACCCCAGCGTCTTTGAGGGTCTTGATGACCTGTTCCCCTGGCGCCTGGGCGAAGCTCGCAACCTTGACCTTCTCGCGGATGAGGAGGTCCACGCGATCCATGACGTCGGCTTGGTCGGCTCGAAGGTTGACGCCGAAGGGCTTGGTCGTGCGGTCCTTGAGCTTTGCGATCGCGTCGGCAAGGTCATCGAAGGTCATCGTCGCAGCCGCGAGGATCCCGAGGCCTCCCGCTTCGCTCGTCGCGGTTGTAAGGCTCGCGCCAGAGACCCAGCCCATCCCCGTCTGGACGATCGGGTACCTCACGCCAAACAAGTCGCAGATCCGAGTGTGCAGCGTGCTGTGCGTCATACGGCGACCTCCTTTTGCGCGTACCCCTGCGGATCCAGCTCGCGAAGGGCCGCCAGTTGATCTGGGGTCGGCACCGCGGTGGTGTCCACACGATCGGGTACCGCCAGCTCGAACCCGGTGTTCTCTCGAACCTGGTCGACCCCGACGCCGGGATGGACCGAAACGAGGCGCATGCGGTGATCCGGCGTGTTGAAATCGAAGACCCCGAGATTGGTCACCACGCGGCGGATCTCGTGAAAGCGGCTGCTCGCTTCGCCGAGCGAAGCCGCCCGGTCGTACCCGACCCCGCTAACCATGTCCACGCTCGGCACGAACACGCGCGTGTTGTGGTTGGAGATCCAGTAACTCGTCGTGTGGTTGATCGTATTGCCCGGGGCGCCGCGTACGCCGAGCAGTTGGGCCTTGGGGTGCTGCCACTGGCCGATGCAGGCGATGTTCTGGTTGCCGAACCGGTCGATCTGGGAAGCGCCCATCATCACGTGACGGCGTCCCCACCAAAGCGTTTCGAACACCGAGCCGAAAGGCATCCAGCCCTCGATATCCTCGTCGGTCGGCTTGGTCCCGAGGGGAAGCGCGCGCCGAAGCAGAAGATTGAACCCATCGGTCATCAACAGATTCGGCTCGAAGGTCGCCTTTGCCAGACGCGCGCCGAGACTCGGGGTGGTGCCCATCGCACTCACCAGGATCTCGCCGTCGTTGCGAAAGCACTCTGCGACGGCAAGCGCGCAGATATCGGCCCGTGTGGCTTCGGAGCTGCTCATGAAGCCACCGCCTTTTGATACTCTTCCTCGCTGACGTCGAGGTACTTCTCGCGAAACGTCTGCCACGCGGCGTCGTCCTTGGCGGTTGCGGCGTACTCTCGTTGGAACTTCTCGTCCCTCGGGTAGTCGGGTGGACATTCGGTGAAGTGTGCGCCGCCCGGCGCTTCCACCACGCCGTTCACCATCATGCGGTTGATCAGCAAGCTCTGAAGGGGGCCGCCGCGCGTGAGCTCCTCGGTGGAGACGAGTTTTTCGCAGCTCATGTAAGCCCGGTCGGCGGACATACAGAAGAGGTTATCGAAGTACGGGTCGCGCCCGAGCGCTTGGCCATTGCCCGAGGCATCGGCCCGATTCATGTGGACGAGCGCAACGTCGAGCTTGAGGGCGGGCACAGCGACGAGCTCTTCCCCGTCGTCGTATGGCGACTTCACCGTCTTGAGGTGGGGATTGATCTTCAACACGTCGGAGCCAAGACCGGCACGCGTCGGAAGAAACGGCAAACGCTGCGCCGCAGCGCGAAGTCCGAGGAGAAACATCCCCTCATCGAGCTCGACGGCTTCGATGGTGCCGTTCTGGCGTGCCTTTCGGAAGTGAGGCTCGAGCGGGATCGAGTCGAGTGAAACGAACCCGTAGACGGCCTTTTTCACCTGACCCGTCGCGCACAGGATCCCTACATCAGGCCCACCATAGGAGACGACGGTCAGGTCTTTGACACCTTTGCGAACCAGAGCTCGCACGAACACCATTGGCTTTCGGCGCGAACCCCAGCCTCCGATGCCGATTGTCATGCCATCGGTAACCTCGGCGACGGCTTCCTCCGCCATCATTCGTTTGTCGATCACGAACTAACCTCACTTCTTGTCGGCTTTGGGATCTCGCTTCTCGACGAAAGCGTCCCGCGCCTCATCGGCCACGCCTGCCAAATTGAGCTCGAAGGTGAAGCCTTGCTCGAACCGATAGGATCGGTTGACGTCCACCGGGTCGATGTTGTTGAGGCACTCTTTGGCCGCACGAACGACCCGCGGAATCTTCTTGGTGAAGGTCTGCGCGAGCTCACGCGCGTTCTTGGCGAGATCCTCGGGCTCGACGACCGCATAGACGGAGCCCCACGCGTGAAGCTCTTCAGCGGTCGCAGGCTCGCAGGTGAGGACCATCGCGCGCATCTTGAGTGGAGGCACGAGGCGGGCCAGATGCGTCGCTGCCCCGAGTGCGCCTCGATCGACCTCGGGAAGCGCGAACTTCGTGCCCTTGGCCGCAATGATGATGTCCGAGTTGCCGGCGAGCCCGATCCCTCCGCCCATGCAGTACCCGTGCACAGCCGTAATCACCGGCACTTTGCACTCGTAAACGGCCTTAAAGGACTCCCAACAGCCGCGGTTGGCGCCCAAGAGCGCGTCGAACCCCTCGGTGTCCTGCATTTCCTTGATGTCGACCCCGGCGTTGAAGCCCCGACCCTCGGCGCGAAGGATGACGACGCGGGTCTCGGGGTTGTTGCCGAGCTCGGTGATCACTTCCGCGAGCTCGAACCAGCCGCGCACCGGAATGGCGTTGACCGGCGGATAGTCGACGACGACTTCAGCGATTCCATCAATGATCTCGTGCGAGATGCCCAATGCGTGTCCCCTCGAAGTTGGGCGGAAGTGAAACGCGTTTCAGTCCGCCGGTCAAGCCGTTGCCCCGCCCGGCGGATGGCGATATCTAGGGTCCGCCAAAAAGGGGCCAAAATGACTGATTCAAATCGCGGAGGTCCGCGAGCCCGAACGATCCCGGACCTCGTCGCACAACAAGCCGAGATGCTCGGCGATGCCAAGGCCATCGTCGACAGCGACGCGACGATCAGCTTTGCTGGCCTGGCCGAACGCGTGGATGAAGCGGCCCGCGCATTGATCGCGATGGGTATCGAAAGAGGCGACCGCGTCGCGATTTGGGCCCCAAACATGTGGGAGTGGGTCGTTGCGGCGCTTGCCATCAACACCGCAGGCGGCGTGATCGTCCCGGTCAACACCAGGTACAAGGGTATCGAGGCGGCGTATCTGCTCGAAAAGAGCGGGGCGAAAGCGCTCTTTACGGTGACGGGCTTCCTCGACGTCGACTACGTGGCGTTGCTTCGCAACACGGGCTCGGAGCTGCCGGAGCTCAAAGATGTCGTCGTGCTTCGCGGCGACGCCTCCGAAGGAACCCTGACGTACCAAGACTTCTTGGCCCGTGCGAAAGACATCCCGTCAAACGCCGCGAAGGAACGCGCTGCGGAGATCGACCCCGACGACATTGCCGACATTCTGTTCACGTCGGGAACTACCGGGAAGCCGAAAGGCGTGATGTGCACACACGCGCAGAACCTACGGGTGTTCGATACCTGGAGCTCGTTGGTCGGTCTTCGAGAAGGCGACCGTTATCTGATCGTTCTGCCGTTCTTTCACAGCTTCGGGTACAAGGCAGGGTGGTTCTCGGCGCTCATGCGGGGCGCCACGAGCTTCCCCGAACCGATCTTCGACGTCGATGTCGTGCTGAAGCGCGTGCAGCGGGACCGCATCACCATGCTGCCGGGTCCCCCCACGCTCTATCAGTCGCTGCTTCTGCACCCCGAGCGAGCCAACTTCGATATCTCGAGCCTTCGGCTGGCGGTAACCGGAGCTGCGTCCATTCCGGTGGAGCTCATTCACCGCATGAAGGACGAGCTTCGCTTCGAAACGATCATCACCGCGTACGGCCTCACGGAGAGCTGCGGCGTAGTGACGATGTGTCGACTGGACGATGATCCCGAGACGATCGCAACGACGAGCGGGAGGGCGATTCCGGACGTCGAGGTGATGATCGTGGATGGTGAGGGGAATCCAGTGCCCCCGAATGAGCCCGGAGAGATCGTCGTCAGAGGCTATAACGTGATGAAGGGCTACTTCGACGCCGAGGAAGAAACC
The DNA here is from genome assembly GCA_027295555.1 of Deltaproteobacteria bacterium. Taxonomy (GTDB): domain Bacteria; phylum Myxococcota_A; class Polyangia; order Polyangiales; family Houyiibacteriaceae; genus SG8-38. The sequence goes on along the minus strand of JAPUKT010000366.1, from coordinate 870 downwards.
AAGAAGGCGATCGATGTCGATGGATGGCTGCATACCGGCGACATCGGCACCTTGGACGAGCGGGGATACATCAAGATCACCGACCGATTGAAAGACATGTTCATCGTCGGCGGGTTCAACGCCTATCCCGCCGAGATCGAGAACACCCTTCTCAACATGCCCGGCATCGGAGAGGTCGCGGTGATCGGAGTGCCCGATGAACGCCTCGGAGAGGTGGGGATGGCCTTCGTCGTACCAGCGCCGGGTCGATCGGTCACTCCCGAGCAAGTGGTCGCTTGGAGTCGGGACAACATGGCGAACTTCAAAGTGCCCCGCAAAGTCGAGATGCTGGACGCCCTACCCCGCAACGCGACGGGCAAAGTGATGAAGTTCGAGCTCAGGGAGCGTGCGCATGGATGAGTTTTCGAAGGGTGTCGCCCTGGTGGTCGGCGGCAGTGGTGGTATCGGCGGCGCCATCGCGCGCGGGTTCGCGGAGCGAGGAGTCCCTCTCGCGATCACGTATCGAAAGAATGAAGCGGCCGCCGAGAAGGTAGCCGGAGGCATTCGCGCCGCGGGCGGTACGTGCTCGGTGCACGGGGTCTCTCTCGGAGACCTCCCGTCGGTGGCTGAGTGTCTCGACACGCTCGTGATGGAGCACGGGTCGATCCATACGATCGTCCACGCGGCCGGCACGTACATCGACCAGCCGTTCGTCAGCCAAGTGACCCCAGAACAGTGGCGCAACACGATGGACTGGGATGTGAACGGCTTCTTCCACGTCGTTCATTCAGCGCTGCCGCACCTCCGAGACAGCCAGGGGTCGATCGTGTTCATCAGTTCGGCGGGGCTAAAGCGCTTCCCGCCAGGTGACGTCTTGTCGATCGCGCCAAA
>JAPUKT010000365.1 GCA_027295555.1 Deltaproteobacteria bacterium | reverse complement strand
TTGGCCTGCGCCTTTACCCGGCCCTTTGCCTTTTCCCTTCTTTTTCGTTTGACCCACTCGGTACAACTGACTAGAGGGGCTTGAGTCCCGGGGGGCCTGGGGGGTCGATGGTTTTGGGCGTCGATCGGTCGACGGGCTCCTCATTCCATCGCGCCGCCACGCTCGCGCTGATCCGCGCGGATTATCTCGCCTTTTGAAGGTGTCCCAGAGTGTCCCGGCTCGCACCGTATCGTGGCCGCTTCTCTCGCTTCGGTGTTCGCTTCGATGGAGGTTGTATCGCGGGTTCGTTGCGCTTAATCAAGAGCCAGACAATGATTTACCGGGCTCGTGTGCTCCCAAACGAACGGTTCGAAGCATACGCGCGGGGAAACACGGGCGAAGAGGGGCGGGGTTCCTTGAGACGAGAGAGCAGCGGGACTGGGTGCATCGGCTCGCGAATGTGCTGGACAAGCTGCCCAAGCGCTTGCAGCCCAAGGCGAAGCGAGCGTTGCGGGAGATCATGGACGCCGATCGCCGTGAGGATGCCGCGTCACTGATCGAGCGGTTTGGGTGTGAGTATGAGGAGAAGTATCCCAGGGCTGTCGCGTCTCTCGTGCGGGACCGGGAGCAGCTGCATGGCGGGCTCGCGGTACCGCTCACCAGACCGCATCTTTTCTCCCATATGTCGGACCAACTCGACCGTCTCAAGACCGCACTTGCCGACCGCTACGCCATCGAGTGCGAACTCGGTGCCGGCGGGATGGCGTATGTCTCCATCGCCGAAGACCTCAAGCACAAGCGCAAGGTGCGCGTCGTGATCTTGGTCATATCGGGTTTTCTCCTGAAATGGCGCGGAGGGGACAGGCTCGTTCGCGCACCTGCCCTGACGCCGGCGCGTTATTCTGCTGTGCCAGTCACATGTTCCGAACGTCATCCCGGATGGTCACGAGGTCCAGGCCGGCGCAGTCTATCTTGTCCGGATTCAGATGGTAGTGACAGACAAACCCCCTGAACTCTTTATCGATGACCCGTCGGTCGAGGCCGGTGATGGCCTTCCCGTCCTCATTGGTCGGTACTTCGAGCGGGATGCCGGCAGCGACATGTACGGCATGCCACAGCGCCTTCAGGGCCTCGAGTTGCGCAGGATAGAAGCCTAGGAAGTCCTTCATGGGGCGCTTGTGCACTTCTTGGTTGTGCCAGGTCGGCCGTTTCCCGAAACCGTGCCGCTCGTAATAGTGTTGGTACTTGAGGTAGTAGGCATCGCTGATCTCGACCCCCACAGACCAGGTGTTCAGGCCCCGCGCATGCCACGCGATGTGCTGCATGTCCACCAATTGGTAGATCGTACCGTCGTTGTCGAGGCAGAAATGAACCGACAGCCCACGGTCTTCGAGTGCTCTTGCGCATGCGCGTGCCGACGTCGTGGCATCCCAGTGGTTGACGAAACACCTAATGGGTCGACGCGCACGACCCGCACGAGAGCGGAAGGTGCCCGGTTTACAGACGTGGCCGCCCTGCTCGTTCCACAACACGACTTTCTTCCATTGGATCGGAAACGCCACCCCGTTATAGATGATGCTTCGCGAGTCGCGTTCCCGAACCCTGACGATGGTGGCGACGGGAGCAGCCGCCTCGCGCTCGGCATGAATGCGGCGATACGACGTGTACCCAACCATGCCGTCCGCCGCCAACCCCACTTTCCGCTGCCACGTCTTGACGTGCTCGACCAACGTCTCGTCATTCCTGCTCCCACCGAACCAGCTCGGCTTCCAACCGAGCTTCACTTCGCTCGCCCGATTGTAGAGAACCTCTTTGGAGATACCTCCAGACGTGTTGAGGCCGTTGGCCCGGCGCTTGCGCAACACCCTCTCGTACGTGCCTGGCCCAACCATCCCATCCGCCTTGAGCCCGTGAGACCGTTGCCACGTCTTGATCGATCGGATCAGATCGAAATCGAACCGTGAACAGCCGAACCACGAAGGAGTCCATCCAAGCTCCTTCGCGGTGGCCCTATTGTACGAGATGACGTTGAATCCCATTGCGCTCCAATTCAAATTCCGCAAGGACTGGCCAATGATGCTCCAATCCACCGGTCAACTCTCGGAGTCCTGCGTCTTGTCCCACTGCGACGTCACGCTTTCCGAGGGCTCCCCGATATTGACATCATAGATATCCGCCCGGCTGATCTCGGTTTGGCCCGATAGATCCGTTTCGATTTCCTTCCGGGTCTCTTCTTCCTTTTCCTTGGCGACCTTTTGGGCCTCGACGCCTCGTTCAGCGGCCGCGCCGACCGCACGTTCGGTGGCCGAGACGAGGTCCTTCACCATTCGCTCGGAAAAACCCGCCACGAACGCGACACCTATGAATGCGTAGACCGCGTATTGCTCTGCGAAGATCAGAGGGACGAGTTGCGACTTGATGAGCACGTAGGCGAGGCTTGCCGACGCGAAACCGATCACCGGTTTGAAGAGTCCGGTCATGAAGAAGAGGAATACCTTGGTCTTTTCCTGCACCTGCTCGGCAATCTGCTTCAGGCGGATCAGGATGCTGACGATGCTGCCGAGGGCGCCCACGGTCCCCAACCAGATCAAGGCATCGATGACAGCGGCACCGTCGGCCTGACTGACGCCAATGGCATCTACCGGATTTTGACCGCGGACGAGGAGGACGATAGCGAGCACCACGGTCGCCACGCCGAGACCGAGCACTACATCCAAATGTGGCGGCGTGGCATCGCGAAACCGGTTCCACCACCGGTGAAACTTGCTGCCGAGTTTATTCTCGAGATCCTCCGTAAGCTTCTTTGCGAGAACGACCCGGTGGGAAGCTTCGGACGCGGCGCCGCGAGGAGCCCCGGGAGGCCTGACGGCGTCCTCTGAGCGCGAGTCATCGTCTCCCGGTCGTGTGGAAGCGACGAGCCAATACAGAGCAAGTTCAACCTCGGCCATCCGCGTCTCGGTGTGGCGGGCGAGTTGCAGTGGTTCCATGAGGCTGACGAGCCGGGCGACGTCCTCCTGGATCTCCTTGCTTGCGGTGGCCGGAAGCTGCTGCCGGATCATCTCAATCGCGTTCAAGATGCGCTGCTCGGGAGCGGGAGG
>JAPUKT010000364.1 GCA_027295555.1 Deltaproteobacteria bacterium | reverse complement strand
TTTCCTCAGCCATCGGCCCGCACTGTAGAACAAGCGGGCGGAACGTCAGCAAAATAGAGTAGGATTTCAAAAAAATCGAAGCTTACTATTCGTGATCCGATGAATTGCCTTCCGAGGGCTCTGCCTTTGCGGCTACTGTGCGCCCACGAGAGAGAGGTCTAGATGCTGTCACCGAAGAGAGTGATTCCGAGCCTCGCGGTAGCGATGCTGCCACTTACGGGAACCGGCTGCTCGAGCGATGACGGAGGAGGCACGAACGGCAGCGATGACCTCACCAACTCGATCCGCGCGTTCTGCATGACGCTCATTGCGTGCTACCCCGACTACTACGACAGCGTCGATGACTGCGGCGCGTACTTCGACGACATTCTTCAGAACTACATCGGCACGGTGCCCGAAGGCTGCGTCAACGTCCTGGCAAGCTACTTCTATTGTCTCAGTGGCCTCACGTGCGATGAGCTCGCCATCGAGGATTACTACCAGTGCTACGACGACCTCGAGGATGACTTCCTCAGGGAGTGCGACCGTCCCATCCAGTAACCGGTCGTGTTGTGTGGGCACTTCCTGCTAGTCTCCTCATGGGATGATCATCGTCACCGGCACGAAGCGCTCTGGGACTTCCATGTGGATGCAGCTTCTCAACGCCGCAGGGTTTCCGCCGATTGGAAATGCCTTTCCCCGTAACTGGGAAAGAACGATCAAGGATGCAAATCCAGCGGGCTTTTGGGAGTCCGAGCTCAGGCGCGGCATCTACTACAAGACGAATCCGGACCCGAAAACCGGGACGTATCTGTTCCCCGAGGACACCCAACGGCACGCGGTGAAGGTGTTCATTCCGGGGCTGATCAGGACGGACCGCGCATTCATTGGCAGGGTGGTCGCCACGGTTCGGCCGTGGCGGCAGTATGTTCGTTCGCTGAGCCGGCTCTACGCGATAGAGGGCGAAGCTCAGCGCGAGGCGCGGAAGAAGAAGGAAAGCGACCTTCCCGACGCGGTCTTCATGTCCCCCGTCATCGAGTGGTGGGTCGAGAATTTCTCACTCTTTAGCGACATCGTCACGCGACGCTATCCCTTCTACATGGTCGCGTACGAGTCGGTTCTTGAAGACCCCGATAAGACTCTTCGGGGGGTCTTCGACTGGCTCGGTGACGGCGACGTCAAGGCGGCCATCAGGCAAGTAGAGCCAGCGCTCCGAACGCAGGACAGCGTCGCCGACGACTCCACCAACGCGGAAGAGCACGACCTCGAGCCGGAGATCGTCGAGGTTTTCGACTCGCTCTACGAAGTCGTCCGCAACCAAGAGCCGCTCCAACAGGCTTTCGTCGACCGTCTGAACGACGCAAACCAGAGGCTCAGCGAGCGAATCGGGACCGCGGTTCGCGAGACCGCGCGTGCGCAGCTCGAGCGAAAACGGCTAATAGAAGCCCGACGCAAGGCGCGGAAGGCCCGCGGAGAAGGTCCGGAAGTCCCCAAAACGGCGTAGACGACTGCTTCGGCTTTGACACCTTGCGGTCGAACGAGCCCATTATATTAGAGAGGAAGTGCGGCTTCGGCGGAAGGTCTGCGTGCTGGGTGTCCCGGGGGTAGGAAAGACCAGCCTCGTGCGCCGTTTCGTCGACCGGGAGTTCGATGAGGACTACCAACAGACGATTGGGGTGGCGATTTCCAAGGGCACGCTGAGCTTCGACGACATAACCCTCGAGATCCTGCTTTGGGACTACGAGGGAGCCGAGCCTGGCTGGCAGTACAACCCGTCTTTCATCTCTGGCGCATCGGGCCTGGTCTTCGTCGTCGACGTCACCGACTCGAGCACCCTCGACCATCTCCTCGAGGCGCAGGCCAAGGGCCGTGGGTACACGGGCTCTCGCCCTTCGGTGCTGGTTGCGAACAAGATCGATTTGACCCACGACTTTGCGCTCACCAAGCAGCAACTGGAAAAGGCCAGCAAGCACAACTGGTTCATCATTCAAGCTAGCGCCAGGTCGGGACACCATGTCGACGAAGCGTTCACGAAGCTAGGCCAGATGATGCTCGACGCCAGAAAGAAGTCGGCATGAGGCGATTCGAAGGAAAGACCGTAGTCATTACCGGGGCGAGCGCAGGTATCGGCGAGAGCTGCGCACGAAAGTTCGTTGGCGAGGGGGCGCGAGTCGTTCTGGCCGCCCGCGGTGCCGAGGGCCTTCAGCGCTTGGCCGATGAGCTGGGCGTCGACTCGGCGCATCCGGTGCCGACCGATATCGCCGACGTGCATTCCTGCAAGCGTCTGCTCGAAAAGGCCAAGGCACGGTTCGGGGGCATCGACGTTCTCGTCAACAACGCCGGCTTCAACTCCCGGGGGCCTCTGAAGGATGTTCCCGTCGAAGACATGTTGCAGATCCTGCATGTCAACCTCCGCGGCCCGTTGCTCCTCACGCGACTGGTGCTCCCGGACATGCTCGCGCAGGGCTCGGGGTCGATCGTTGGCGTGGCCTCGTTGGCTGGGCGTATCCCGCTCGCGGACGAGGCGACTTACTCGGCAACCAAGTTCGGTCTTCGAGTTTTTTCCTTCGCTCTCGCCGAGGAGCTCGAAGGCACCGGTGTCCATGCCTCGGTCGTCTCTCCGGGCCCGGTCGATACAGGCTTCATCATGGAGTCGATCGACGAGATTCCCGACATCGTGTTTTCCCAGCCGATGAGCACCGCCGACGAGATCGCGGACTTGGTGCTGCAAAGCGCGGCCGACGGCGAGCGAGAGCGCGTCAAACCCGCAATTGGGGCTCGACTCGCGACCCTGGGCTACCTGCTTCCTGGCATGCGGCGCGTCCTCAAGCCTCGCTTGGAGGCCAAGGGGCGCAAAGAGAAGGCCAAATACCGCGCGCGCGCCTAGGCGGCCTGCGGCCTCAATTGGTCCCGCCCCACCGCCCCCACACTATCGCCTAGCGCTCGTCGGACCCATCCCGCTTCGTCGCCGGTGGAAGCGACGAGACGCGTTTCGGCGACGGACCCCAGGTGTCGACTTTGGGGAGCATCTTGTAGAGGAGCCAATGGTAGGAGTTTCGCGGCAGAATTCGACGAAGGATAGAGAATCCAAGCGCGTCGAGGGTCGCTGGCACACGTAATGGTGGGTGTCGCCGGCGCATCGTCTTGAGCACGACACGGGCCACCGAGTCGGGCGTCGCCCGGGAAGACTTCATCAGCCGCTCGATGAAAGGCCCCATATTCACGTAGTGCTCATGGTACGGCTCAGCGAGCTCGTGCTTGGACCGGTCGCTCTTGGGCGTATGGCGAACTCTCTGAAATCCATCGGAATCGATGAACCCTGGCTGCACGAGGCTTACTTTGATTCCCCAAGGACGCACCTCGTACCAAAGTGACTCATGGGCACCTTCGAGCGCGAACTTCGATGCGCTGTACGCCGCCATCGTCGGCATGGCCATCATCCCGCCCACCGAGCTCATGGTGATGATCCGGCCTGCAAGCTTTTCTCGCATCCCCGGAAGCACCAACCGAATCAGCTCCATCGGTGATCGAAAGTTCACGTCCATCTGAGCGATCCGCTCCTCTTCGGTGACGTGCTCGACCACCGCGCGGTAGGCGATCCCGGCGTTGTTGATCAGGATGTCGATGCCACCCCAGTCTCGTTCGGCTTCCGCGACGATGCGGGTGCGTTGCTCGGCGGATGTGACGTCGAGCGCGCGAATCCGAACGTGCTCTGACTCACTCACCTGGTGCATGTCGAAACGGGGAAGGGAGCTCTGTCGGGCGGTGAGGTAGACCCTATAGTCTGTCTTCGTCAGCGCGCGCGCGATCGCCAAGCCGAGACCCGTGGTCGCGCCCGTGATCAACACCGTCTTGCCAGGCTCCATCGTGGCCGATGATACTCAAGGAGTGGCACTCGGCGCAGCGCAATTTCCGCCATAGGAAGCCCTCAGAATCGCTTCTGCTGGCTTCCCGCGGGGCGAAAACCCGGCCGGGCCCTCTTCTGTCGTGTTCGGGTTGGTGAACCATTTCCACCAATACACCCCCGCGACCCACGGTCGGTTGCGGATCGCCTCGACGAATACGCCGTATCCGAGCGCCTGGGCGCGGTCGTCGACACGGACTCGGCCTGCATGCTCCGGCCACGCGTGAGGGTTGATCAGGGCGTCCTTCGAGGCCCGGTAGCCGACCTCTGTGAAGAGCACCGGCTTGCCTCTCCCTCCCGAAAGGGCCTCTATCTCGTCGAGTCGCCCAGCCAATTCGGAACGAATCGCCGACGAGCCCGCACGTGTGTCGGTCGCGAGCGGCGGATAGAACTGAATCCCGATGTAATCGACCGCATCCCACCACGGCACCGATGCGGCGTCATCCCAGTTCGCGCTGTAGGTGATTTTTCCGTGAAACCGTTGCCGCACTTTGCGGATCAATCGACGCCATCGCCCTTCGAGCTTGCTCTCCATCGAACGGAGCTCGACTCCGATAACGAGGAGTTCGACTCTCTCGGCCTCCGCCAAATCGGCGTAGTGCAACATCCACTTCTCGTAGCTATCGAACCACTGGCCAAATGCCTTCGCGTCGTCAAAGTAGATCTCTCCCCGCCACTTTCCGTCGACGATCCAGAGGTGCGGCTTCAGTACGACCTGGAGCCCGATCTCCTTTGCCTGGCGAATCTCGCGACGCATCCGTTCGTCGGTCTCGCCCGCCCGGTAGTCCCCGATGGGATGCACCTTCGGTTCATCGAGCCGCTGCATGAACCCAAACGGGGTGAGGCTGACCCATTCGATGCCGAGGTCCTTCAGCTCTCGTAGGGTTGCGGCGCTGGTCTTGCTTCCGTAGCCTTTGCTCCCGCCTGCCTGGTAGTTGTGGGCAACGCAAATCCCGCGCTGAATACGATCGGGCAAGGCTTCGACGCTCGGCGCGCAGCGCTGCTCCGGACCGGCGCTGCTAGGGCTCTGCGATGCTTCGGTCGGCGCTTTGGTGGTGGATTTCGTCGGATCCTCGCTCGTCTTCGAGCAAGCGATCAGCGAAAGCGAAAACACGACTGCGAACTTAGGCGACCGCATTTCGCATACTCATAGCACGACCGTTAGTGAACCTGGTTCGCGCTATGTTGAGTTTGCCGGGAGCGCCACATACACTGAAGGAGCCTTGGGCAAGCAAAAAGGGGGTGGTCATGGCGTGGTTGATCGGTCTACTCGTTGTCATAGGCGTGGCCATTGCCTGGTTCGTCGGCATGTACAACGGCCTCGTCAATCTCCGCAATCGGTTCAAGAACGCATTTGCACAGATCGATGTGCAACTAAAGCGGCGGCACGACCTGATCACGAACCTGGTCGAAACGGCAAAATCGTATATGTCGCACGAGCGCGAAACGCTCGAGGCGGTGATCGCCGCGCGCAATTCGGCTGAAGGCGCGCGCGAACGGGCCGCGTCGGATCCAGGAAACGCGGGGGCCATGCAATCGCTCGCGACCGCAGAAGCCGGATTGAGTGGCGTCCTAGGTCGCCTCTTCGCGCTCTCCGAAGCCTACCCGGACCTCAAGGCCAACCAGAACATGATGCAGCTCTCGGAGGAGCTTTCGACCACCGAAAACAAGATCGCGTTCTCGAGACAGGCCTTCAACGACGCCGTCATGCGTTACAACAACAAGTCCGAGATAGTGCCATCCAACATCGTCGCCAGCATGTTCGGCTTTCAGCGTGCGGAGTTCTTCGAGATCGAAATCGCTGCCGAACGTGAGGCGGTCAAAGTACAATTCTAGCAGATGGACTTCTTCGAGGAGCAGGACCTCGCGCGGAAGCGATCGTTCCGTCTCGCGCTTCTCTTTGGCCTAGCCGTCGTTGGGGTTTCCGTCGCTGTCTACGGGCTCGGTCTAGTGGTCTACTACTGGATCGCTACGGACGCGACGGGAGTGGCCTATGTGGTCGGCGAGTACGACCAAGTACAGCAGGGCGGGCTCAGTCTCTGGAACCCGTTGGTGTTCGTCGTCACCGTAGGCAGCACGGTCCTGCTGATCATGCTTGGGTCACTCTACAAGGTCGCGCAGCTTCGCGATGGGGGGGCCGCGGTTGCGCTCGCGCTCGGCGGGCGCCGGATGGATCCCGACAGCACCAAGCTCGAAGAGCGCCGCCTGCTCAACGTGGTCGAAGAGATGGCGATCGCGTCCGGAATACCGGTTCCCGACCTGTACGTGCTCGACAACGAAGTCGGCATCAACGCGTTTGCCGCAGGAAACACCACTAGCGACGCCGTCATCGGCGTGACGCACGGCACCCTCCAGCTGCTTCGACGCGCGGAGCTTCAGGGGGTCATCGGCCACGAGTTCAGCCACCTTTTGAACGGAGACTCGCGCATCAATCTGCGCGCGATTGGCCTCCTGCACGGCATCTTCCTGCTGGCGCTCATCGGCCGCTTCATCTTGTATGGCTCGAGGGGCTCGAGACGCGAGGGAGCAGGCGCTGCCCTGGTGGGGCTCGGTCTCTTGGCTATCGGGTCTATCGGGGTCCTGTTTGGTCGCATGATTCAAAGCGCGATCTCGCGGCAGCGTGAGCTCCTCGCCGATGCCTCGGCGGTGCAGTTTACCCGTGACACCGATGGCTTGGTCGGGGCACTCAAAAAGATCGGCGGCGCCCAAGCACACTCCTACCTGAAGACACCCGGAGCAGACGAGGCGAGTCATATCTTCTTTTCGGACGCGATTCGACGGCTGCGTGTGTTCCAGGGCCTGTTTCAAACTCACCCGCCGATCGGCGACCGGATCCGCAACCTCGAGCCCCATTGGGACGGTGAGCTTCCAGAGGTGGCCCTGCCCGAGATTTCCGAGGGGATGAGCTCGCGCCCGGCCCCGCCTGCGGGCCAGATGAGCGCATTCGCCGAGCCTCCCACCGAGGCGGCAGTAAGTGAAGGAGTGGCTCACATCGGGAGTCCGCTCCCCGAGCAGATCGCCTACGCCCGTTCACTTCATGCGTCTCTTCCCGAGCTTTGGATTCACGCGGTTCACCAGGCGCCGATGGCGCAGGCGATGGTGTTCGGCCTCCTTCTCGGCCAGGACGAGGTCCTTCTAGGCTCCGAGATCCGCGCCGTGGCCGAGCTGACCGACCCCCAAACCACGGACCTCGCGCTTCGATTCCATTCGGAAGCCGGCGACCGCTCCTCTGCGCAGAAGATCGCGCTCATCGCTATGGCGATGCCGACGCTCCGCAACCTGTCGCCCGACGAATACCGACGCTTCAGCCAGGTCATCCAGGCACTGATCGAGAGCGACCGACGAGTGGATCTCTTCGAGTACACCTTGAGTCGCATGATCCAGCGTCACTTGGGGCGCCACTTCGATCGCGTTGGTCCCACTCCCGTCAAGTTCCGCTCGCTTCGCGCTCTCCTTCCCGACATACGCGTCCTGCTGTCGACCCTCGCGCGAGTGGGGAGCCGGTCCGAGGAGGAAGCGACGCAGGCACTCCGGCGCGGAGCCCAGGTGCTTCACCTCAGCGGCGAGCACGTGCAGCTTCTACCTGCTCAGGAATGTACGCTTCGAGATGTCGACAACGCGCTCAGTCGCTACGACGCGGCGACCCCGACGCTGAAGAAGAGCCTGATGCTGGCCTGTGCCGCCACGGTGATGGCTGACGACAAAGTGACCGATCGAGAGGCCGAGCTGATTCGCGCGATTGGCGACGCTGTCGATTGTCCTGTGCCGCCTTTTGTGGCATCCGGTGATCACCATGGAGACCCACAGCGTCTATGAGACCGACGACGAGGTGCAGGCCTTGGCGCTCCAAGAGGCGTTGGAGCGTGAGGGCATCGCGGCGATTTTGATCAACCATCGCGATACCGCCTACCCCGGTATCACCGATCGACTCCGCCACGGCACCGAGATCCGGGTTGAGGCCGACCAGGTCGACAAGGCCACCGAGCTGATCCGCGAATTCATCGCTGCCGAGCCAGTCGAAGGGCCCCCGATTGCCCCGCCGCCCGATCCGGGGCCTCGCCCGGGCCTCAGAGGGCCGGGCTGGCTCATTACCACGTTGATATTCCTTGGTTTGTTGGCGGCTTCGGCATATTTCCTTAATGTAAAATAAGTCTTGCCACCCCACCGAATTGTGCGCTATAAGTTAACGGTTAGTAAAGGACGCGCACATGGCTACACAGACTTATCAGCTCGCTGAGCTGGCTCGACTCCTCCGCTGGAACGTTGCTCACTGCAAGGTGATGGTGAAGCAGTTAGGCGGGGATCCCGGCGGCCCTATCAGCGAGGACGTCGCCTCCAAGGTGGCCGGACGGATCCGTCGTCCGTGGCCGCCCCAAGCAGAAGCTACCGTCTAGACCC
>JAPUKT010000363.1 GCA_027295555.1 Deltaproteobacteria bacterium | reverse complement strand
GCACCTGGGCATTGATTCCGATCAAAGGGTTCGACCGCGGAAAGTCACGTCTATCCGAGGTGTTGTCGCCGGAAGAGCGCGGTTGGGGCATCGAGGGCGACACGTTCCGCGCGCTCGAGGAGGCCGAGCGGCGCGGGGCGGACGCATGGTTTCGGTTGGGTGACCGCGACTTGGTGACGCACCTGCTCCGGTCACGCGCCCTTGCAGCCGGGGAGTCGCTGACTCAGGCCACCGCGAAGCTCTGCAAGGGGCTCGGCGTAGCGCGCTCGATCCTGCCGATGAGCGATTCTCCACGCCCGACGACGATCGTCACGCGCAGCGGCGACGAGATGGTGTTTCAAGACTGGTTGGTGCGCGCGCGGGCAATTCCCGAGGTGAGACGGATCGAGCATGGAGGGGCCACCGAACCCACAGCCAAGGTGATGGAAGCGCTTGGTTCGGCAGACCTGGTAGTGATCTGCCCATCGAACCCGTACGTGTCGATCGATCCCATCATCTCCCTCGATGGTTTCCGGGAGGTACTGCGAGAAAAGCCTACGGTGGCGGTCAGCCCTATCCTCGGCGGCCAAGCGGTCAAGGGTCCGCTGGCTTCGATGATCGCGCAACTCGAGGGCGAGGCTGCTTCCGCCCACCAAGTCGCGATGCACTACGAAGACTTTCTCGACGGGTTCGTCGTTCATGAGGGCGATGCGTTCCCCGCAACCTTCCCCGTGCTCGAAACCAACATCTTGATCCAGGCCCGAGAAGATCGGGTAGTCTTGGCTCGGGAGCTGCTCGACTTTGCACGGAGCTTGCGATGAGCACCTGGGCATTGATTCCGATCAAAGGGTTCGACCGCGGAAAGTCACGTCTATCCGAGGTGTTGTCGCCAGAAGAGCGTGAACTTCTCGCGCGGGAGCTCTTCGAGCACGTGGTGCAAGTCCTTCGAGAGGCCCCCAACGTCGACGGCATCGCCGTCGTCAGCGACTCGCCAAACGCGCGTGACCACGCGGAGCGGCTGGGTCTCCTGGCGCTTTCGGATCCTCCAGGGAAGCCAGGTCTCGCTCGCGTGGTCGATGACGCGCTCCGCCAGTTGGCGAATCGCGGGGCCACCAAAGCGATCGTTTGCATGAGCGACCTTCCGGATCTGACGAGCGACGACATCGCCAGCGTCGCACGCGCCCTCACCGAGGTCGAGGTCGTCCTCGTGCCGGACAGGTTGGGCCAAGGCACCAATGTGATCGCACTCGCGCCACCCACCGTGCTTCCAAGCTGCCTTGGCCACGAGGACAGCCTGCTACGTCATCTTGCCCGAGCACGAGAGCTGGGGTTGACGGTCAACGTACAGCTCAGCAGCGGTATCGCATTCGACGTGGACGACCCCGTCGATCTGGCTCGCTTTCGAGAGCGCTGAACGACTCAATTGTGAGCCGCGTACGCATCCCGTGCTTATGGTACCATCACCTCTTAAATGAACCCTCGCCCTCAAAGACTGCAAACCTGGTTCAACCTCATCCCCGTCAAGGAGTTTGAGGACAAAAGACCTGACCGCGTCCTGTTCCTGGATTCCTTTGTCACGATCGAACCGAGACCCGACGACAGCGAGGCGCCGTACAGCGTCTTGTTCGAGGGCAAGCACGAGATGTGCGTCGTCGTCGAGATCGGCATCATCTTCGTGTGGTACGGAGATGATCTAGCGAATCCCGACCGCCGGTTTCCGACGTTGTACGAAGAAAAGTACTCCTCCAAATACGTGTCGAGCCCAGCGACGATATTCGAGGACACCCACGTCATGGACTTCGTGGAAAACGGGTCGGACAACCTTCATTTCAAGGCGGTCCACCTGTGGGACTACTCGAAGATATATGACCACGAGGTATCCAAGGACACGATCACGCTGAAGCAGGACACCAAGTTCCGCTACGGCTCATGCTCTACGCGTCGCACGATTCGCCTGTTGTCCAAGGTCCTACCCCAATTGATACTCACACAAGATTATGTGTATCACGGGCCCGGGTTCGCCGTCGTAGGCGCCGAAGGATCGGGCACCCCGCAAATGCACGCCCTCGTCAGCCTGACCCCGGAAGGCGCGAATCGGACGCGGGTGTACGTCACCATGGCCATCCACCCAGAGACCTTCCCTTCATGGGCCGAACGAATCTTTCAGCGACTCTTTCCGAAGCGCGCTCTCTGCGACGTACTCGCGGGCGTCATGGCCGGTTTCATCAAGAACGAGTTTGATATCGACGCGATCATCTGGACCAACAAAAAGTACCTTCGAAACCGGGGTCTTCTTCCATCCGAGAAACACTTGCATGAAGTCATTCGCTGGGGAGAATCGTTCTACCCCAAAGACTTCCAGCCGGCGGAGGTTCAACCAAAGGCGCCGGAAGACAAGCAATGGAAACCGCTCGATGACGTGAAGAACATCAAGGCCGGCAAAGTCCACCGATACAGCGTCGCCGGCGAAGAGCTCGTGGCGCGCACGGACACCACCGGAGGCCTTCGTGTTTTCGACGCGTACTGCCCACACCAAGGCGCCCATCTTGGTCACGGCGGAAAACTAGACGACGACTACCTCCGCTGCCCCTTCCATGGCCTCTACTTCGACACCGAAGGAAGATGCATCGGCCCAAACATCACCAACAAAGACAAGTTCATCAAGACCCTCAACTTGACCCCCATCGAGCATCGGGTAAACCATGGGCGAGTGGAAGTTCTGGTGTAAGGTTCGCTACGTCGAGCTTGCGCTAGCTTGCTGCATCGGTGCCGCATGAGCTTTCTCGAATGGTTTAATCGCCACATCGCGCCTCGCATGACGGCCCTCGGGATCACGCCCCGTAGTGTCACGTTAGAAGTCCGGGGGCGGCGTTCCGGCAAACCCATTCGCCTCTCGCTTTCACCTGCACGGCTCGACGGGAAGGAATATCTCGTATCCTTATTCGGCGAGCAGAATTGGGTGAAGAACGTACGCGCGAGCGGCGGCAAGGCACACATCGTCCACGGCTCGAGGAAGCGGATTCAGCTCGCCGAGGTGCCCATCGATCAGCGAGCACCCATCTTGCTGGCGTACGTCAGCGAGCGCGCGTTTTCGCGCTCGTCAAAAGAAGCCGCACGTATGTATTTCGACCTAGAGAACCCAACGCTCGAAGACATGAAGCGGATTGCCGATAGGTATCCGGTGTTCTTAATCGAGCTTAGGCAAGCACAACCTTCAGTTGTGAGCTGCGAGGCGGCGGAGGGCCGACCCGAATAGGCGGGTCGACAGCCACCGCGGCATGAAGCGCATCATGAAGACGTTGAGCTTGTTGACGAAGCCGGGAACCACCGTCACGCGCTTCCCGAGCTTTCGCAGACTGGTAGCGACCACCGTCGACGCGTTGGCAAACACCAAGCCGCTCAGCGGACCGAGCCTCCGCGCGTCGATGCCAGCGACTCGCTGAAACTCGGTGTGCGTCCCTCCCGGACAGAGCGCTTGCACATCTACGCCATAGGGCGCGAGCTCGGCGGCCAAGCCTTCGGCAAACAGCAAGTCATAGCCTTTTGTGGCGTTGTAGTTGGCCATCCCTGGGGCGCCGCAAAACCCGTTCACCGAGGAGACGAAGATCACGCCGCCACGGCCACGTTCACGCATGCCTTGGGCAACTTCATGCGTGAGCACGATAGGAGCTTGACAATTCAAGTTGATCATCGACTCTTGCACGCTCGGGTCCATATCCAAGAACGGGCCGGTGGTCCCAAAGCCAGCGCAGTTGACCAGCAGCCCGATCTCGATGTCGGCGAGCGCGGGTTGCAACGCTTGGATGACGTCGCGCGCGGTCAGATCGGCTGGCGCAACGCGAGCTTCGACGCGGTACATGTCTTCGATGCCCAACGCGAGCTCTTCGAGACGGTCGCGCCGGCGGGCGACCAAAACGACGTTCAACCCGTACCCCGCCAGCTGACGCGCAAACTCGGCGCCAATGCCGGAAGACGCACCGGTGATCACTGCCCACGGGCCATAACGCTCTGCCAACTTGCTCATCGCCGCCTACCCTAGCTCACCACGCGAAGCCCGCGAGGCTCGTAGTGAAACCGAGCGTCTTGGGTCAGCTGTTGATACGACCCGAAGACCGCGTCCGGATCTTGTACGCCATCGAGTGGCTCGACGGGGTCGTCATCGGCCGTCGCGCCGAACTCGCGAACCACGCCGTAACGGGTGTCGCGCTCAACGGGAATCCGTCCGGAATCGCGGATCGCCCGACGCAGCGTCGCGGGCGTCATGAGTTGGCCGTGTCGTGCTCCTGCGGCGGTGGAGATGCTCTCGTTCATGAGGGTCCCGCCCAGATCGTTGACACCAGAGCCCAAGAGGAGCTGCGAAGTCCGGAGGCCTTCCTTGACCCAGGACGCCTGAAGGTTCGGAATGTCGTGCCCAAGCATCAGCCTAGCGATGGCGTAAAGACGCAATACGTCGTCCCCGGTGGGGCCAGGACGTACGCCCGGCACGTCGCTCTTCACGAACAATGGCGCTTCTTCGTGTACGAAGGAGAGCGGCACGAACTCGGTGAATCCACCCGTCTCCCGCTGCATTCTACGAAGAAGGTCCATGTGACGCATCCGGTCTCCGACGGATTCGACGTGGCCGAACATCATCGTCGAGGTCGTCGGGATGCCGAGCTTGTGCGCGGAGCTGATCACCTCGACCCACTCGGCGGTGCTGATTCGGGTTGGCGCGATCGTCTTTCTCAGGCGGTCGTCGAGGATCTCGGCTGAGGTGCCTGGCAGCGACCCCAAGCCAGCAGCCACGAGCTCGGTGAGATAGTCGTGAAACGAAACCCTCTTCAACGACGCCCCGAACTTCACTTCCTCGGGCGAGAATGCATGGATGTGAATGTCTGGCGCCGTCTCCTTCACGACATGACAAAGATCGATGTAACTGTCGCCGGTGAGATTTGGTGAAAGCCCGGCTTGTAAGCACACCTCCGTCGCCCCCATGTCCCACGCTTGTTGGACACGGCGCGCGATCTCTTCGTGGGGAAGGAAGTAGCCTTGCTCCGACCGAACGGTCCTTGCAAACGCGCAGAACTTGCAGTTCTTGATGCAAACGTTGGTGAAGTTGATGTTTCGATTGACGACGTAGGTGACGCGATCCCCCGCCTGCCGATGGCGAAGCTCGTCGGCCACCAGACACAGCGCATGAAGGTCGGTGCCTCGCGCTCCGCTCAGCAGGACCCCATCGTCCACACCGAGCTCGTAATCGTCGAGGCTCCGCTCGAGGATCGAGCGAACGCCACGCGACACACTTCCCAGACAGGACTCGAGCTGCGTGGTCATTGTGCGGCCAGTCCCAACTGAAGCTCGTCGACGCGTGGGCGAAGAGATGGGTCGACGAACTCGGTCGTTTCGAGATGCGAGGGATAGAGCGGCAAGCGAGGCCGGAGGTCGAAGCCAGCAGCGGCGCAGGTCTCGGAGAGCTTCTCGAGGTGTGGCCACGGGTGCCGAGGGTTGATGTAGTCCGGGCTGACCGGTGAAATCCCACCGAAGTCGTTGATCCCCGCGTCGATCAAGGCCTTGATCGAGGCCGGGCTGAGGTTTGGGGGGGCCTGTACGCTCACATCGTCATCCAAAATCAGTCGGGCCAACGCCACTGCAGCCGCCAAATCGTCCTCGGTTGGCTCGGCGGCGGAGCCCATGGGCGTCGAAGGGTGAGCGCGGAAGTTCTGAACGATCACCTCCTGAATGTGGCCGTACTCGCGTTGGATGGCCCGGATTGCAAGCAGGGTGTCGATCCGCTCCTCGAGTGTCTCGCCGATGCCGATGAGCAGCCCCGAGGTAAAGGGAATCCGCAGCTCGCCCGCTTCCCGGGTCATCCGGATTCGTGTCGCGGGACGCTTGTCGGGCGCCTTGTGGTGGGGCATCCCTTTTTCGCACAAGCGGTCGCTCACCGTCTCGAGCATCAATCCAAGGCTGACGTTGACCGGGCGCAACTCGATCATGTCGTCGCGGGAAAGAATGCCAGCGTTCGTGTGCGGGAGAAGCCCTTCGGCCAGAGCCTGCTCGGCAGCCCAGTAGAGGTAGTCTACCGTGCATTCGTGACCCCACGAGCGAAGCAACGCACGGTACTCGCGGAAGCCCGTCTCCGGGGTATCACCGAGACAGAACAAAGCTTCGATGCAGCCCTGCTCTCGAGCGCGGGAGAGCCAGGTACGGATTTCATCCGGGCTCATCGTCCACTCGCCCGGATCGCCCGGCGAGCGTCGAAACGAGCAATAGTCGCAACGGTTCCGACACAGATTGGTGATCGGCAAGAAGACCTTGGGTGAGAAGGTCAAGATCGTACCCCACGCGCGATCACGACGCGCCCGAGCCGCCTCGCACAGGGTTGCCGTATCGAGACCGGCCAGGCGGTATGCATCCTGATCGGCAACAGGCGCGACGCTCGCCTGTGTCAAAATTCGAAGCTCGGGACTCATTGCATCTTGGCGATAACTTCGTCTGCGAAGCGTTTCAAGCCGTCGATGCGTCCCTGCAGGGTCCCGCCCTGCATCGGTGTCCCATATATCAGCCACGGGACGGTAATGATGTCGGTGACGCCCTCGTCCTCGAGGCGCTTGAAGCCGTCCGCGTCCCAGGCATCGGTCACGACCGCCTGATACTCCATCGGGAGGTGATCACGGCCGTATTCCTTCCGATATCCCTCGATCTGCCGGACCAGCCCGACGAGTTGCTTGGAGGTGAGCATGGCCGAGGACCAGCCATCGCCGTACTTGGCCGCCCGCTTGAGCCCGGGCTTGGTGTGCCCGCCGATGTAGATCGGAATCGGCTTGGTGGGCGCTGGGCTCATCTGAATCTTGCCGAAATCGTAGTGCTCGCCGTGGTACTCGACCATGTCACCGGTCCAAAGCAGGCGGAGAATCTCGAGGCACTCATCCATGCGCTTGCCCCGCGTCTCGAACTCGGTTCCGCACCACTTGAACTCCTCCGGAAGCCAACCGAGACCGGCACCGAAACCAAAGCGGTTGTTGGAGATGGCGGCAAGTGAGGCGACCTGCTTGGCCACCAGCACCGGATGCCGCACCGGCAGTTTCACGACGCTCGTGTATAAGAAGAGTGTCTTGGTTGCAGCAGCCATTGCGGCTGCACCGATCAGCGGTTCGATCCACGGGGTCTCCGGGCCCCACATTCGGCCGCCGTCTTGGGTGTAGGGGTACGGCTTGCTGACCTCTTCCGAAAAGAAGATCGAATCCGGTAGAACGATCGCGTGGTATCCAAGCTTCTCGGCCTCCTGCGCGACAGGAACGTAATCCCCGGGCGGGGCCATGGCGATCGAGGCGCTGAATTTCATCCGGCGGAGCCTAGCAGTCGCGGCTCACGAGTCGAAACGCCCCTGCAACGCTTTG
>JAPUKT010000362.1 GCA_027295555.1 Deltaproteobacteria bacterium | reverse complement strand
GCGGCCGCCGGTGCGGTCGTGGGGTCGGGCGCCGCTACCAGGTCGAGTATCTCGTCGACTCGGGACACGAGGCAGATCTCGATGCCTTCACGGATCTCGTCCGGGACTTCCTCGAGGTCCGGTTCGTTGCGTTTCGGCAAGAGGATCCGTGTCACACCTGCACGATGGGCCGCGAGGCACTTCTCTTTGATCCCGCCGACCTTGAGTATGTTGCCGCGCAGGGTGATCTCACCGCTCATCGCCACGTCGGGTCGTACCTTGAGCTCGGTGAGGACCGAGGCCAATGCCACGTAGAGCGGCACGCCCGCCGAGGCGCCATCTTGGGGCATCCCACCGGCCGGCAAGTGAACGTGGATGTCGGTGTGGCTGACGAAGTCTTCGTCGAGGCCCAACTCTTGGGCCCGCGTGCGGACGAAAGTGAACGCCGCCGCGGCAGACTCCTTGAGGACGTCACCCATGTTGCCGGTCAGATAGAGCTTGCCGGTCCCCGGCATTCGGGTGGCCTCGACGAACAGTAGGTCGCCTCCCGCTGGCGTCCACGCCAAGCCCGTCGCGACTCCGGGGCGAGCCACTCGCTCCGGCTGCTGTCGTCTCACCTTGGCCGCGCCTAAAACCTCCTCGATGAAGGGCGGGTCGGCCATGATCGACACGTCTTCTCCGTTGGCGAGGCGCACCGCCACCGCGCGACACACCGCGGCGGCCTGTTGCTCGAGCTTTCGAACCCCCGCTTCATTGGTGTACGAGTCGACCATCATGTCGATGGCTTCGTCCGAGAAGTCGAGCCGCTCGATCGACAGGCCGTGCTCGTGGAGCTGCCTCGGGATCAAGAAGTCGCGCGCGATCAAGCGCTTCTCGTGAGACGTGTAGCCGGGAATCTCGATGACTTCCATTCGATCGAGCAGTGGACTAGGAATCGTGCTCTGCTGGTTGGCCGTTGCGATGAACATCACCTTGCTGAGGTCGAAAGGAGCGTCGATATAGTGGTCGGTGAACTGATAGTTTTGCTCTGGATCGAGCACTTCGAGGAGCGCGCTCGACGGGTCGCCGAGCTGGTCTCTGCCGAGCTTGTCGATCTCGTCGAGGATCATCACCGGATTGTTCGACCCCGCTTTCTTGAGGCCTGAGATGATCCGTCCCGGGAACGCGCCCACATACGTGCGTCGATGCCCACGAATCTCCGCTTCATCATAGACGCCACCAAGCGACACCTGAACGAACTGCCTGCCGGCGGCTCGCGCGATCGATCGCCCAAGAGATGTCTTGCCGACCCCTGGGGGGCCGACGAAACACAGAATCGGAGCGCGACCGTCCCGCCGTAGTTTCCGGACAGCGACGTACTCGACGATTCGCTTCTTGGGCGTTTCGAGGCCGTAGTGGTCTTCGTCGAGCACAGCGCGAGCCTGCGTCACGTCGAGGCGCTCAGGCGAGGACTTCTTCCAAGGGAGGT
Organism: Deltaproteobacteria bacterium; assembly: GCA_027295555.1. Lineage (GTDB taxonomy): Bacteria > Myxococcota_A > Polyangia > Polyangiales > Houyiibacteriaceae > SG8-38. Next base: position 2,554 of record JAPUKT010000362.1, on the reverse strand, counting down.
CGGCGAGCCACTCGACGTACGCGTGAGCCACTTGGTATTCGCTGCTCGCGGCAGTCATGCTGCTCATCCGGCGTAGCTCTCGCTTGGCTGTTTGCTCGGCGTCGGAAGGGAGGCCCGAGAGGGCGATCCGCTCGCGAAGGTCTTCGATATCATCTTCGTCGATGTCGGTTTCACCGAGCTCGTGGCGAATGGCCTTCGCCTGCTGCCGGAGCAGATACTCCCGTTGGGAGCTCGACATTTCCTCCTCGACCATGGTCGAGATCTCCTGCTTCACTCGCAGGACTTCGTTCTGCCGTTGGACCTGGTCGAGCACTTTTCGGATGCGTTCGCGGATATCGAGGGTCTCGAGCACCTCCTGCTTGGACTCGTTCGGCACCGGGAGGTTCGACTCGATCAGGTCTGCCAGCGCGCCCGGTTCTCTCACATTGTCGAGGATGTGAAGCGACTCGCGCGACGCAGTGGGCAGCTCGTTGAGAAGCCGGCGGGCAGACTCGCGCAGGTGTGCCGAGAGCGCCTCGATCTCGACGTCGACGACAGGGGCCTCGTGGTAACGGTGCACACGGGCTCGCATCGTCGGGTGGCGGCCTAGGGGCTCTTCGATACGCATCCTGCTGACGCCTTGGAGCACCACGCTGTACTGCCCGGAGTTCAGGCGGATCACCTTGAGGACACGTGCGATCGTGCCTGTCTGATAGACCTGCTCAAACGTGGGGTCCTCGACCTCGGGCCGGTGTTGGGTGACGACCCCAATGGCCGGTCGCTCGCGGCCGCAGGCCTCCTCGATCAACCGTACCGAGCGCGCGCGCCCCACGTTGACCGGCACGACCGTCGCCGGAAACAGCACTGAGTTCCGAAGCGGCAGGATCGGCAGTATAGCTTCGGCACCCGCGGGAAAGATCGAATCGGACATTGGATTTGCCTAATGATATTCGAGATGTACGATGCCAGCAATCCGCCACTGTGTTCGGGTAGCGCCGCGGCCCGGGGGCTGGTATCAATCGGGCGCCCAAGATGGTGGGACGGAAGCTAGAGAGGGGCGTGGGTGTGCTTGGTTTGGCGGCGCTTGGCGGCTGTCACGGCGGGATCACGCTCAACGCAATTGCATTGCTGGTTACGCTCGGTATCTTCATGGGCACGATCTTGCTGAATCGGTCCTAGCCGTGGCTGCTCCCCAACTTCGCAAGTTGAGCGACTTTACATTGGCGGATCTGGAGGGCATCCGGGTGCTCCTGCGGGGCGGTTCGGTCGTCGACTGGCATCGGCTCAACTTTATCGAGGAGATCGAGGCCCGAGACTTCGTTTCCGCACATGAGGTCGACCTCGACGATCCCCAGGACCAAGCTCGCGTCGACCAGATGAAAGAAGCCGCGATCGACTACCTTCGACGCCACTTCGACTTTCCCGTGCCCAAGCCGGTCGCCAAAAGGGACGTGGTGGGGCTTCTGATGCTGGCCTCGTCCAAGGGACATCGGCAGATCTGTGCGTGCGCGATTTTGAAGGTGATGCACATCATTCATCATCTCGAAGCGCGTGAGCTGATGTTCCTGCTGCCGGTATCGGACGAGGAGATCTTCCATCTCGTCGAGCACAAGGTCTACCAGGTCATGGGGGTCGCGCTCGCAAACGACTTTCCGATCTTGGAGTTCATCGGAGGGCGAAAGAACAAGGACTCCCTCTACACGAAGCTTCTCTCGAAGCCCGACGTGAGCGCGGTGCAGATCTACGACAAGGTTCGCTTTCGAATCGTCACACGCTCCGCCAGCGATATCTTCCCGGTGCTCAATTACCTTCAGCGCAGCGTAGTGCCCTTCAACTTCATCATCCCCGGGCAGTCGATCAACACTCTTCTCAGGTTTCACGAGTACTGTCGTTCCGAGCCCTCGCTCGGCAAGCTCGTGCCGTTGCTGCAGCTCCCGCTCGACATCGAGGATGGACTTTCGTCCATCGATAACCGATTCACCGCGCCGAGCTATCGCGTGGTGCACTTCGTGGCCGACGTGCCGGTTCGTGTGCCGCAGCGGGTGCTCGATGCGTCGCCGCCGGCAACCGCGAATCTCGGTCGGATCATCTTCGTGCAGGCCGAATTCCAGGTGATCGATCGAGTGACCGATCAGACCAACGAATCGGGCGACGCCAGCCACGCCAACTACAAAGAGCGGCAGAAGCTCGCTGTCATGCACCGCCTGAAGGTGGGCGGTTTCTCGAAGCCGTAGTGTGCGGATCTTTTCGCTTGTGGTCGGCTTTCCTCCTCGGTCGCTCCCTGCGAGGTAGGCGATAGCGTGGGGGCGGTGGGGCGGGACCAATTAACGGGCCGCAGGCCCGACCGGGATCAATCACGCCGTCGTCTAGGCGATAGCGCGGGGGCGCTCGACCACAAACGAAAATCTCTCGCACACTACGGCACTTATGGGACGGACACCCCAAGCGACTGGCAACGTTGCCGGGGACCTCATGCGCTGTCCTCGTTTGGCGACGTCGTGGCCTCGATGACGCGCCTCGATGCCTTGGGCTCGGTGAAGGACTCGCACGCCCGAACCACCGCTTGGAAGGTCTC
>JAPUKT010000361.1 GCA_027295555.1 Deltaproteobacteria bacterium | reverse complement strand
CGTTTGGCTCGGGGCACCCCGTGGGCCACGTCTATCGGGCGACGGGGCCACCGCCATGTGCGGAGCCCCGCAGCTGGCTCGCTCGGACGGGCTGGAAGCGTTACGGGCTCGTGCGAACCGATGAGGTGCCGGGAGGCTGATGCGCAGGAGTCAAGGTGTCCGCGCACGCCAACCGAAGGCCCTTCTTTCTCTTCCCGAGCTTCACCTGCTGGCCGAGAGGCTTTCCCTCCTCCCCCCTCTCTTAAGCCCCTACCACCGAAGCGTCTACAGTTGCGTTTAGGTCACCTGCCTCAAGCTCCGCCGTTTTGACTATTTGTGACTACTCGTCAGACGAAGACGAGTACGAAGACGAATAGGCGAGGCCTGCCGAAACCGACTACCGCTTTTTGCGTCGAAGCCGCGCCCGCAGGCGGGCGGCGTACCCCTCCTTGTTTTCCTGTTTGGCTCGCCCCACGGCCAACGAATCCTCAGGCACATCACGAGTGACCGTCGTGCCGCTTGCTATGTAGGCGCCGCGCTCCACCGTGACCGGAGCCACCAGCTGGCTATCGCTCCCGACGAACACATCATCTCCGATCACGGTCGTGTGCTTTTGCTCGCCGTCGTAGTTGCAGAAGATCGTCCCGGCCCCGATGTTCACGCCCTTGCCGATGATGCCGTCTCCCACGTACGCGAGATGGTTGACCTTCGACCCTTCGCCAAGGGTCGTCTTCTTCGTCTCGGAAAAGTTCCCGACCTTGCTTCGAGGTCCGAGCTTGGACTGACGGCGAAGATGACTGAATGGCCCGACGCTAGCCCCTTCGCCAATCGTCGAGTCCGTCGCCACCGTATACGGTAAAATCAGGGCGTTGGCCTCAACCACGACATTGGTGAGCACGCAACCGACGTCGACCGACGCCCCTTGGCGGACGACACATTTCCCGCGCAAGTGAACCTGCGCGCCTAGAGACGCCCCGCCTTCGACTTGGCAATCGGCATCGACGTAGAGTGCGTCGAGATCGGTGATTGCAACCCCCTTCTTGGCAAGGGTTTCGGCGATTCGACGTCTGCGCCGTGCGGCACAAATCGCGAGGTCGCGCTGGTCGTTGACGCCCATCAGGTCAGCCATGTCGGCCGCGACGGACACCACATCGCCGCGGCGCGCCGCGAGCTCGACCACGTCGGTGAGGTACCGCTGACCTTGGGCGTTGTCCGAAGTGAGCTGGCGAATCGCATCGCGCAGAAACCCTGCGTCGACGTCGTAGAGCCCTGGGTTGACTTCGTTGATCTTCTTTTCTTCGTCGGAGCAGTCGCAATCTTCGACGATCCGGGCGACAGCGCCTCTCCCATCTCTCACGATACGGCCGTACCCATCTGGGGTAGGTAGGGTTGCGGTGACCAGTCCCAGGTTCGCCTTTGCCGCCTGCGACTGCTCGACGAGCGAGCGGATCAGGCTTTCCGGAATGAGTGGACAATCGCCATAGAGGATGACCACCCGGCCCGAGAGCGCTGGGTCCGACTCCATCGCACACCGAACCGCGTCGCCGGTGCCGCGCTGTTCGGACTGAAGCACGACCTCCACTCGTGCGCCAAACGTTTCCGCGAGCTCGCGTTCGACTTCGGCGCGGCCATGCCCAACCACGACCAAACATCTTGCAGCCCCCGCCTCTAAGGCCGTTCCGACGACCCAAGATACTAGCGGACGGCCAGCGATCGCATGGAGCACCTTGGGCCGGCTGCTGTTCATCCGGGTGCCCTCACCAGCGGCTAAGATGATCGCGCTCCACGGGGCTTGTTCGTCGGTCGGCATGATTCAGGCTGGGGCGGCTGACGTCAGGTACGAGGCTACTTTGGCAAGCGCTGCGATGTCGTGCACATCTTCGTCGAATGCGGGCACTTCGACAATCCGTGTGTCTTCTCCGATTTGGGCGCTCAATCGCTCGACTTCGGCCCGATCGGCTGTGGCCCACTGCCTCTCGTCGCGAAGTGCCTGCTCGAGCCGCAGCTGGATGTCGGCCGCGTCGATCGATGCTGGCAAGACCTCCCGAAGAGCCGCGACCTGCTCGGCAGCTGAAACGCGGGGCGCTTCGAGCAGACGGTGGACCTGATTCACCACGACTGCCTCGCGATTCATGCCGGCATCCTGAAGCTTGTCACTGAAGTAGCGCGCTTCGACGATGGCAAGGGGATCTGGGCTCGTGACCAACACAAACGCCACCTCCGGGCTCCTCAACGCATCGTAGACCTGTTCGGCCCTCTCTTTGAAGCCCCCGAATAGGTCGTTGATCCCGCTCACGAACTCGGCGACTTGTTCGAGGAACTCGAGCCCCGTGATCTTGCCGATCCCCTTCAGCAGGACCGTCGCGCCGCGGCCCACCAAACCGAAACCTGCTTTACCCGCTCCCTCGAACACCTGAAGGAACCACCGCATCGCCGGCGAGTCGATCGCGTCGACCAGCCGCTCAGGAGCCGTGAGAAAGTCGATCGCATGTGCCGTTGGTGGCGTGTCGAGCACCACGAGGTCCCACTTCTCGTCTTTGCGAACCTCATGGAGCTTCTCCATGGCCATGTACTCTTGCGTCCCCGCCAGCGAGCTCGCGACGTACCGGTAGATTTGGTTGTTCAGGATGCGGTCGCGCGCTTCTTCATCCGACGCGTACTTCTCGACCAGCCCGTCGAACGTGCGCTTCGTGTCGAGCATCATGGCCGACAGAGCGCCCTTACATTCGAGCCCATATCTTTGGAAGAGCGCGCGAGGGACGTCTTGCTCGCTCATCGTCATCTCGTCGAGGCCCAGGCTGTTTGCCAGGCGACGGGCGGGGTCGATGGTCAGGCAGAGGACCCTTCGGCCTGTCATCGCAGCATGGACGGCCATGGCGGCGGCTGTCGTGGTTTTTCCGACTCCGCCGCTGCCGACGGTCACAACCACGCGGTGACTGCCCAGCACCTCCGCGAGACTCATTGCAGCCGACTCTAGCAGTCCTATTGGGGATGTCGATCTTGCTGAAATCGCAGGATTTTGTAGAATCTTTGCCTCTTCTAGCGTAGCACAATAGGCTACATACACCTACATCGCTGGGAGCCTCCATGATCGAACGCCGCGTACGCCGAAGCCAAGACCCGTACCGCGCCTTGTGCCTTCAACTCGAGCACTCGAGGACTCACGGGGCGCTCGACGCGGTGGTTGTCGCCATCGACAACGGGCTACTCGTCGCCGGTGCGGGCGACGAGTCGCTCTGCGAGGCATTAGGCGCCGTTGCGCCTCTGGTGGACGGCTCGACCTTCGATGGCGCGATGCCGAGAGCGCTCGATGGCCAGAGCATCGACGTTCGCACGATCCGCATCAAGGGCGAGATGCTGTACGTCGCAAGTGCCGGCCATGCGAATGGAGACGTCTGGCTGCAGCGCTCGATCAATGGAGTGCGACGTATTCTCCGCCCGCAGGCCGTCTAGGTGATAGCGTGTGGGCGGCCGTGTCCCAACGCCCCCACGCTATCGCCCGGACCGCCTTCGGCGGGCAGTCTGTCCCGCCCCACCACCCCCCCACTATCTCCTAGTTCGTCGTCAACTGGCTTTGCACTGCGGCAAGCTCTGCCTGGCGAATCAGATCCCTTGCGCCGCGCTCCAGCAGGCGTTTAGCCACTTCCTCTCCAAGCGCCTGCGCGCGTTCGATGGCATCCGGCGAGCCCGGCTCCATGTAGGTGTCGGAGGCGGCCGTCAGCAGTTGATCGCCGTCGTACGACGCCACGAGGCCTTCGAGCATGATTCGGGCGTCAGCGATCGTGGCGTGACCTGCGATCGGGGAATAGCAGTTGCCTTGGAGTTTTTGGAGCATCGCGCGCTCGGCTGTGATCTCGATGCGTGCGATCGAATCTTCGATCGCCCTGACTTGCTCCTGCAAGGCCTCGTTGCTGAGCGAACCCTCGATGGCAAGAGCTCCTTGGCCAACCGCGGGTAGGCACAGGTCGGGCGAAAGCACTTCGTGGGGGACTTGGTCCAGCAACCCAAGGCGCGAAAGGCCGGCCGCGGCGAGGACGATTGCGTCGCAACGTCCCTCTCGGAGCTTGCGCAGGCGCGTGTCGATGTTGCCCCGCATGGGGACGAAGGCGAGGTCCGGGCGCCTTCGCTGGAGTTGCACGATGCGTCTGCAAGACGTCGTGCCGACCCGAGCCCCCCTCGGAAGGGATGCGAGGTCGGTGCCGTCGACCGTCACGAGCACGTCGCGTGGATCCTCCCGTACGGGAACACTGAGGATCCCCATCCCCTCAGCGAGCGGGACGTCGCCCGGCACATCTTTGAGGGAGTGCACTGCAAGGTCGGCCTCGCCTCGAACGACGACCGCTTCGACCTCACTGACGAACAGCCCTTTGCCGCCGACCTGCGCGAGAGGACGATCCTGAATTCGATCTCCTTTGGGAATCACATGCACTTCCTCGATCGTGAGCTCAGGGAACTGCTTCTGGAGCTGCTGACCAACCCAGCGAGTCTGGACCCGCGCCAGGTTGCTGCTTCTCGTCGCGATACGGAGCTTCACTTCGATTCGCCTCTGGAGCCGGATGCGGTTGCGGCCGTCAGCCGCGTGACGGTGGTCTCGGCATTGGCCTCGATCGAAGTTTCCTTTTCGGTGTTGTCGTCGTCGGACAGATCGAAAAGCCTACGCACCGTGTCGATCAATTGGGCGCCATCTGGCTCCCCGGCGCCGGCTTTGAGCTGCGTCATCGGATGGTGCAGCAGCTTGTTCACCAACGAGCGCCCCATGGCCTCGAGCGCTGCACGGTCGGACTGACTCAGGTTTTCGAGCCGGCCGAGCGTTCGTTGAAGCTCCTCGTCCGCAACTTGGCCGAACCGTTTTCGTAGGGCGACGATCGTCGGTGCCAACTCGAGCGACCGGCGCCACGTCAAAAACGACTCAACTTCCTCGTCGATGATGCGTTCGGCTTGGGCCGCCTCGCGCGCCCTGACGGCGAGGTTTTCCTCCGCGACTTGCTGCAGGTCGTCGACGTCGTACACGAAAACGTTGTCCATCGTGCCGACTCGCGGATCCACGTCACGGGGCACGGCAATGTCGATGATGAACAAGGGACGGTGTCGGCGGCTCCGCACTACCCCTTTCATGAGCTCGGGCGTCAGAATGAACCTGGGGCTTGCGGTCGAGGCGATGACGACGTCGGCTTGGGCAAGCTCCGTTGTCAGCCGCTCGTAGGGAACTGCACGGCCCCCGCACGACTTCGCCAGTGCTTGAGTGCGCTCTTCGCTCCTGTTGATGACATGGAGCTGCGTTCCGGTCTGACGGAGGCTTCGAGCTGCACCTTCTCCCATTTCGCCTGCTCCGAGCAGAAGTGTGCGCCTGCCATCGAGGTGCCCGAAGATCTTCTTGGCGAGCTCACATGCAATGGAGCTCACGCTGACGGTGCCTTCGGCGATCCCGGTCTCGTTGCGAATGCGCTTGGCGGTCGAGAACGCTTGGCTGAAACACCGACGGAGCAGTGTGCCTGCGGTGCCCGCGCTATCGGCGGCGTCGAATGCCTCCTTGACCTGGCCGAGGATCTGGGGTTCGCCCACCACCAAGGAGTCGAGGCTTGAGGCTACGCGAAACGCGTGACGCACGACGGCCACGCCGCGCTCGGCGTAGAGCACATCTTCGGATGCGGTGTCAGGCAGGCGGCTCGCGAGCGTGTCCCTCGCGCGTTGGATCGCCTCGTTAGGATTCGTGCTAGTGCCGTAGAGTTCGACTCGATTGCAGGTCGAGATCAACAGCGCTTCATCGAAGTTGGCCCTGGCCGCGATATCGCGGAGCTCGTCTTCCAGCCGTTCTGGCGCAACCGCGAGGCGTTCGCGCACCTCCACGGGTGCGGTTCGATGGGACAAGCCGACAACGACGAAATCGCGCATCATGTGCTTCCACCCGCCGCGCGTATGACGTACCCGGCCACCACGAGCAGTGTGCAGACGAAGCCCATGATCGTGCCGAGCGCCGCTTTACGCCCTTGCCAACCTGCGGCCACACGAAGGACGATCACGGCGGCGAAGATCGCCCAGGCGATCAAGCCGAGCATCTGACTGACGTAAAACTCCGAACCGTCGGCCCGCAGAAGCCAGAACGTGCCGGTAACCATCCCGAACGTCAGGAGCGGGAACCCCGTGAGCACCGCGCGAAGCCCAATAGTGTCGAGTACGTCGAGGGAAGGAAGGCGCTGAAAAGCTCCGCTCAATTGGCGTCGCCGAAGTAGCCTTTCTTGAAGCACGTAGGCAACGCCCGCCCCGAATGCGAGCGCGAAGGCTATCAGGCCCAGGACGTTTGCCCCGATATGAAGGGTGAGCACTGCGGATTCCACTCGGGTTGAAACGGGGGCGTAGGTGCTACCGAGGCCAGAGGCGAGGAAGAGCATCAGCGCGATCGGGACGACGAATGCCCCGAGCACGGTGACATCGAACCGATACGACGCCAGCAGGAACGCGATCCCGATTCCGAATGAAGCAATGCTCAGGGTTTGGGAAATGTTGGCCAGTGGGATATCCCCCGGCGGCGGCCCCTCCAAGGTGAGAAACGCAAGATGTGCGCCGAGGGCCGCGACGAACACCATCCCCGGTAAGCGTCGCATCGATTCGGAGCCACGGGTGAGAAGCGCCAGGTAGAGGACGCACGCGATCGCGTAAAGGACTGCGGTGGCGATAAAGAGGCCGCTTTTCATCTTTCTGGCTTGGTCTCCACGCGCGTGGGCTAGGCCACAAAAAAGCCTACCACGCAGCGGTTTTGGGCGGTAGTCAGGGGTGGCGGGGCGTTGACAAGCGAGCCAGGCGTCCCTACCTAGTC
>JAPUKT010000360.1 GCA_027295555.1 Deltaproteobacteria bacterium | reverse complement strand
AATGTACCGGCTGGTGGCGATCACCGCGCAGACCTCCTGCGCGTAGTACACGACCTTGTCGATCGGAAGCACCATCTGCGTGTCCGACATCAGCGTTGGTATCCAGTGGAGATCGCCGGCAGCTTTCAGGTCTTCGCCGGTGATGACCGCTACGACGCCATCCATCTTGAGCGCAGCACTGGCATCGATGCTGTTGATCTTCGCGTGCGCATATGGACTTCGAACGATGTCCATGTAGAGCATCCCGGGAAGCTTGACGTCATCGATGTAGTTGCCCTTGCCCTGAATGAAGCGCGGGTCCTCTTTGCGCTTCTTGCGGTGACCCATGCCGCCGATCTTTTCTGGAGTCTTGATTTGGACTTCGTCTGTGGTCGGAACTCTTGCCGACACGCCGTCGGCGAGCTCGCTGTGGGGTTCTTTGCGATCGTCGAGCTGGGGCATCACTCACCTCCCGCATTGGCTTGGAGTTTCTCGGCCGCGTATTGAATGGCTTCAACGATCTTGTTGTAGCCGGTGCATCTGCAGAGGTTGCCCGAAATTCCGTGACGAATTTCATCCTCGGTAGGGTTGGGGTTTTCGGCCAAGAATCCCTTGGCGCTCATGATCATCCCCGGCGTGCAATATCCACACTGAAGACCGTGTTTCTCCCAGAAACCCTCTTGGAGCGGGTGAAGCTGACCGCCCGCGGCCAAGCTCTCGATCGTTTCGACCTCGGCGCCATCGGCCTGCACGGCAAAGACCGTGCAGCTCTTTACTGGCTTGCCGTTGATGAGCACCGTGCAAGCGCCGCAGCTCGTGGTGTCGCACCCAATGTGCGTACCGGTGAGCAACAGGTCTTCCCGGATGAAGTGCACCAGTAGGGTGCGCGCCTCCACCGAGCGAGTCACGCTCTCGCCGTTGACGGTCAGAGTTACGTCGTGCTCACTCATCACTTGCCTCCCTTGGCTCGCGCAACGGCTTGCTGAATCGAGCGCTTCACCATGACCCTGGTGACATCGCGTTTGTAATCGACGCCGCCGCGAAGGTCGGGCGACGGATCGCATTCGGCTGCAGCGGCTTTGCCGGCAGCTTCGATGACCGCGTCGCTAATCGTCTTGCCGATCAGCTCCGCCTCCGCGCCTTTCGCTCGCATCGGTACTGGGCTCACATTGGTCAAGCCGATACGCGCCTCGGCAACCGTGTCTCCATCGAGTCGCAACTGAACCGCAGCGGCCGAAATGGCGTAGTCGCCCACTTTGCGCTCGAGCTTCGTGTATGCGCCACCATTGTTGGCGGGCGGCTTTGGGATCCGAATCTCCGTGAGAATTTCGTCGTCGGCCATCGCGGTCTCGAACAGGCCGGTAAAGAAATCATCGATGCCGATGGTGCGCTCTCCGTTCGGCCCTTTGGCGACCACGGTCGCGTTGTACGCCAGCATCGTAGCAGGGTGGTCGTTAGCGGGGTCGGCGTGTGCGATGTTGCCCCCGACCGTGGCTTGGTTTCGCACCAAGGGGTCGGCGATCACCGCTGCCGTGTCGCGCAGCAAAGGGTAGGAGCTCCTGACGACGGCGGAATCCTCGAGCGAGTGTTCGCGCGTCATTGCCCCGATGGCGAGATGGTCGCCTCGCTCTTCCACGTAGCGAAGGTCGTCCAGGCGGTTGATGTCGATCAGAATCGCCGGCATGGCGAGCCGAAACCGCATGGCTGGAATGAGACTCTGTCCGCCTGCCAGGATTTTCGCGTCGCCCCCATGCTGCTTGAGCAGGGACAAAGCTTCGTCCAACGACTGCGGAGCGTGATAGTCGAATGCTGCTGGTATCACAGGTCTCCTCCTGACTTGCCGGGGGTTTGGGTTAACGAACGAGAAGGTATATCAGCACGCCGACGCCGACTAGAGCCAATATGATCAGGGCCGTGCGCACCGGTGGCGGAATCAGATCCTTGGCGACCTCCTTTGCCACCTTGGTCGCGAACTCGGCTTGGCTCGCTTGAATCACCTCGGCGACCTCACCCTCTGCGACATTCGCGCGTGCCCTTACGTTGGCATTCAAACCTTCGAGGCTCTCTTTAATGATGGCCTTTGCCGAAGCGTCGATCAGGCGTTGCCCCACGCTGGCGATCCGCCCGCCGACCTGGGCGTCGGCGTCGTACTCCATCTTGGTGGCATCGCCCTCGGGGGTGAGTTTGATCGCGGCCGTGGCTTTCACGAACCCTGGAGCGCCGCGGCCATCGACCTTCATCGTGTAGCCCTTTTCCTCTTCGACATCGCTCAGGTTCACTTTGCCCTGGAATTTGCCCTGCACGGGCCCGACTTTGATGTTGAGCTCGCCCACGTAGGTGTCATCGACGAGCTCCAACTTCTCGCAGCCAGGCATCACAGCGGCGAGGACGACCGGGTCGAGCAACGCCTTCCAGACCTCGGCGATCGGCGCTTCGAACCTATACTCTCCTGCGAACTTCACTCGAACCTCCCTTTCGCTTGGGCAACCGGGCTAAATGGTCTCGAAGCTGCCGTAGTGACTCGAAATTGTGAATCGGCAAAAAGTCATCGACGTAGGGGAGGACGGTCGCCATGCCCCGAACTTTGGGTTCGTACCGGCGTTGTCCTAGACGCGGATTGAGCCAGATCAGCCGGTAGCAACTGCGTTGGAGCGCCTGCACCTCGCGCCTCAATTGCTCGATATCACCGGTCTCGCAGCCGTCCGAAATCAGGATGACGACGGCTCCCCGGCGAAGCACTTTGCGCCCCCACAAACGCCGGAACGTATGCAAGCTCTCGGCTATCCGAGTGCCTCCGGAGAAGTCGAGCACCTGCTTGGACACCTCATCGAGAGCGGCGTCCATCTTGCTGAGCCGAAACGCATCCGTGACACGGGTCAGGCGAGTACCAAATACGAACGCTTCGGTGTCGTCGAGCTGTTGGCTGAGGCCATGAAAGAACTGCAGCACGATCCGACTGTAGAGCTCCATCGAGCCGCTGACGTCGGCGATCAACACGAGGGGCCGTGTCTTCTCCTTCCGGACCCTCCGTGGAAGCTCGACGATGGTGCCTCCTAACCTTGCCGCCCGCCGGAGAGCTTCGCGGTGATCGAGCAAGCGCCCGCGCTCACTCCTGGTGAGACGATGCGTTCGGCGTTGGCTGAAATCCCAACGGATACCCGCCATCGCCTGACGGAGCGCGCGGAGCTCGTCCTCGGTGAGCTTCGAAAAGTCTTTGCGCTGAAGCCACTCGACCTCGGTAGCGGTCTCGGTTCGATCGGTGATCTCGATCTCTTTGCTTTGTCGTGCGGCTTTCTCGGCCATGAACGACACCAGGCTCGCGCGCTGAAAGTCTTCGGGCCGATGCCGTGGGGCTTGAGGCACCTTTTGCGGTTCCGCCGGATCGCGTTTTTGCTCCCAGTACCGAGCGAACGCGCGGTCGAACATTTCGAGGTACTCCTGCCGGTTGACCAACGTCGCGCGCGCCGCGTTGTACATTTCCTCACGGCTCAGAGGCTGTATCCAGGTGAACGACTCGCCGAATCTCACGGCCTGGTCGACTCCGATCGGCAAACCCAGGCCTCGCAGCTCTTGAACGAATTCGACGACTCGCCACTGCATGGAGGGAGCGCCCGACATGGAGCGAGAGCCTAACCTCTTTCATGAGCGGTTCCTAGGATCGCCGAGCCGTGCGAGTATCGATGCTCTCATGCGGAGAGTCGCAATCGGTCTGGCCTTCGTTCTGGCTCTCATCGGAGGATGGGTGTTCATTCAGCTCCAGCCGCCCAAGTCTGCCAGGGCCGCCGCCGACGACTTCATCCTCACCGACGTCACGGTCATCGAGCCAACCCTGAGTCGCGATACCAAAGTCACGCTGCGGGTGGTGAATGGTAGCATTCAACGGGGCTCCGATGGAATCGATGGCGCCGTGGCAATCCCCGAGCTGAGCCACACCTACGTGCTCCCGGGGCTGGTGGACCTGCACGCACTTCTTCCACCCGACACGCCGCTCAAGCTGAGCGGCTACTACTCCTTGCTGTTCTTGG